>JAZSFG010000085.1:0-2026 GCA_045532065.1 Ruminococcus sp.
ACTTACGAGGGCCTTAAAGTCAGCAAAAAAGCTCTACACGATAGCACTGTAGATATTTCTCTTGTTGATAAAGACGGAAACGAAACTACTAAAGAAGCGAAAGTGCAGGGCGTTTACGTTAAATACGGCGATCAGCTAATCTTCAAGCAGATATTTATTATTTATTCAGGTGAAGATTATGTAATCTGTAGCGAACAACCTGGTGATAACGCGGCAGTTAATATCCCAAATATCACGCTGTATGACGAAGTTGTAGTAGAAGGAGATGATTTGTACGATGGCAAGCTCATTAATTGACGTTGAGTATAATTATAAGACTATAACAGAGAATATTGAAAAAGCTGCTTTGAAAGTTGGTAAGAATCCATCTGATATCACTTTTCTTGCTGCTACCAAAACAGTAGATGCACCTACTATTAATCACGCAATTTCACTCGGACTTAAATTTATTGGTGAAAACAGGGTGCAGGAGCTTTTATCTAAATATGATGATTATGATTTAGAAAACGCATCTCTTCAGTTTATCGGTCATCTCCAGACTAATAAGGTCAGACAGATTATCGACAAGGTGGATTTGATTCAGTCTGTAGATTCTGTAAAGCTTGCAAACGAGATTTCTAAACAAGCACAGCTTAAAAACAGAGAAATCGATATTCTTGTTGAAGTGAATGTCGGTAAAGAGGATAATAAGTCAGGTGTTATGCCTGAAATGCTTTCTGATTTACTTTATCAAATCAAGGATTTACCTAGTATTCACGTAAAAGGCTTGATGTCGATTCCGCCGATTTGTGATAATTCACAGAAAATTTGTAAATATTTTGATAATATGCATAAAATGTTTATTGACATTAAAGGACAAAACATAGATAATATATCTATGGAAGTATTGTCTATGGGTATGTCTGATGACTATTATGAGGCAATATTATCTGGTTCGAATATGATTAGAGTCGGTTCTGCGCTTTTCGGAGCAAGGAACTATAATATATAATTGGAGGTTATACACATGGCTGGTTTTGTTGATAAATTTAAACGTATGTGGGATGCTCCTGATGATGAATACGAGTACGACGAGTACGGTTATGACAGTCAGGATGATGAAATAGAGGAAACTCATACAAGAAGAAGCGGTAGTAGAAATTATGACGATTATGATGATTTTTCAGACCGTCAGCCTATGAGAGAGTCTTCTCGCAGAAACAAAGTTGTTAACATCAGCGCTACTGCTAAGCTTCAGGTAGCTCTCTTTAAGCCTGAGAAATTCGGTGAAGAGACTAGAAATATTGCTGATGAGCTTGTTAAGACTCACACAGTAGTTCTTAATCTCGAGAATACAAATAAAGATATGGCTAGAAGAATTATTGACTTCTTAAGTGGTGTAGCTTACGCTAACCGCGGTAAAATTAAGAAAGTTTCTGCTAATACTTTTATTATTATTCCTAGTAACGTTGACCTTACAGGTGACGATTTACTCGACGAGCTTGAACACAGCGGTCTATACTTTTAATGACTAACGAAGATAAACTTGTTGTTTCTAAGGCTGAGGATGCGATATATCTTTCGCATAAACGATTCTGTCCTGCTTTTTACGGATTCTTAAACGAACACGAAGCTCAGCTCGTAAAAGATAGCGTTTATCTTGATGACTCGTGCGTGTTTTGGGGTGGCTTTAGCGACGCTATTCGCGTTGTATTCGGAGCAGGCGTTACTGATAACACGGATTTTCCGATAACTGCGCTTAAGTTTTCGTATAAAAATGAGTACGAGTTATCGCACAGAGACTTCTTAGGAGCTCTTATGTCGCTCGGTATTGAGCGTTCTACGGTTGGAGATATCATCGTAAACAAAGGTGAAACTGTTATATTCGTAAAATCCGAAATAGCTGATTATATTACTGAACAGGTTGATAAAATCGGCAGGGTAGGGGTTAAAGTAAGCATTTATGACGGAGAAACCTTTACTCATGAGTATAGCTTCGATGAAATCGAGTTTTCAGTATCATCGCTCAGGCTCGACTCGTTTGTTT
>JAZSFG010000056.1:0-6676 GCA_045532065.1 Ruminococcus sp.
GGTCTTCGTTAATATGCATACCTGTCTGTTCACAGCACTCAAAAGCAACACCAGGACCTGATGTTTCAGTTAAGCCGTAGATATCATACGCTTTGATACCGAGAGTTTTCTCGATGTTTCTACGCATTTCTTCTGTCCAAGGTTCAGCGCCGAAGATACCCGCTTTAAGAGGAATCTGGTCAGGAGTAAAGCCCTGTTCTTCGAGTGTTTCGCCGATATATGCGGCATAAGACGGAGTACAACAGATGATAGTAGCACCTAAGTCGTTCATAAACTGAATCTGACGGTCGGTGTTACCTGAAGACATCGGAAGTGTAAGACATCCGACTTTATGTGAGCCACCGTGAAGACCTGCGCCACCTGTGAAAAGTCCGTAGCCGTAAGCTACCTGACACACGTCTTCGTTAGTACCGCCTGCGGCAACAATGGCACGAGCACAGCAGTCTTCCCACATATCGACGTCGTTTTGTGTATAGAAAGCGACAACGCGCTTACCTGTTGTACCAGATGTCGAATGTATTCTTACGCATTCTGAAAGCGGTTTTGCTAAAAGACCGTACGGATATGCGTCTCTTAAATCTGCTTTTGATAAAAACGGGAGTTTGTGTAAATCCTCAATACCTTTGATATCATCAGGCTTAACACCCTTTTTATCCATCAAATCGCGGTAGTAAGGCACGTTTTCGTAAACGTGTTTCACCTGTTTTACGAGCTTTTCAGACTGCAAAGCCTGAATCTCTTCGACAGGCATGGTTTCGATTTCTTTCTGATAGTAATTTTGCATTGTAATCGTCCTTTCTGCAATTTGCAAAAAATTTAGTGGTTAGGTCTGCAGAAACAATAAAAAAGTCCTCTGCATCCCTACAGGAACACAGAGGACGAGAAAAATCCCGTGGTACCACCTCTATTTACCGTTATCTCACAACAACGGCCTCCGAGTGCTAACACACCCTAGTCGATATAACGGTCGAACCCGTTTGACCTACACAGCGAAACCTTCAGCCAACAACTCACGGAATGAATTCGCCGACTTTACATTACTGCATCACACCAACCGCAGCTCTCTTAAATGATATTTTCGGGTACTAATTTCCGTTCAAACGTCTTTGATGTTTTGTATTTTATCACCATCAAAATTGATAGTCAATAGGTTTTTCAGAATTTTTTTTAAATTATAAGTTATAACCTAAGTCAAAAGCCTTTTTGTTCATCTCAACAAAACGCTCAGCTACTGTGTTTTCGATAGCTTTAATCCATGACTCGTAAGGGATATCAAACTGCTTTGCGGCTTTACCCATAAGCACGATATTAACAGCCTTTGGAGAGCCTGCCTGTACAGCTAAAGACAGTGCATCGAGTGCTTCGACCTTCATACCCTTATCTGTAAGCTCAGTAAGTACATCTGTCGGGTACTGTGCAGCACCGATGATAACAGGCATAGGGTCAATCTGCTGAGTGTTTACAACAACAAGACCGTCTTTCTTCAGGTACTTAGCGTAACGAGCAGCCTCGAGCTTCTCGAAAGAAATGATGATATCTGCTTCACCTTCTGTGATGATAGGTGAATAAACCTTTTCGCCAAAGCGAACATAAGTTACAACAGAGCCGCCACGCTGGCTCATACCGTGAACTTCGCTAACCTTTACGTCGTAGCCTTCGTCCATTAAAAGTCTGCCGAGGAGTTTTGATGCAAGCAGGCTACCCTGACCGCCTACACCGACAATCATAATACTTTTTGTACTCATAATTTACCTCCTCTTATACAATAGCGTCAAACGCGCACAGCTGTTTACATACGCCACAGCCTACACAAAGTGTGTTATCGATTTTAGCTTTGCCGTCTTTCATAGAAATTGCAGGACAACCAAGGCCCATACAACGCTTACAGGATTTACACTTGTCGTTATCTACATTAAGCGACGGCTGAGTCTTAACGTACTTTAAGAGTACGCAAGGACGACGAGAAATAATAACTGAAGGCTCACAAGCTTCGAGTTCTTCTTTAACTGCAGTTTCGCACGCCTTTAAATCATAAGGGTCAACAACTCTGACACGGTTAATACCTAAAGCTTTACAGAGTTCTTCGAGGTTAACCTTAGCGGCAACGTCACCTTTGATGTTATAACCTGTTGTCGGGTTCTGCTGGTGACCTGTCATACCTGTAATAGAGTTATCGAGAATGATAACTGTAGAGTTAGTAGCATTATATGCGACATTCACAAGACCTGTCATACCTGAATGCATAAATGTTGAGTCGCCGATAACAGCAACGCTCTTACGCTCTGCTTCTTCACCACGAGCACAGTTGTAGCCGTGAAGACCCGAGATAGAAGCACCCATACAAAGAGTGGAGTCAAGTGCAGAAAGCGGAGGCACAGCACCTAAGGTGTAGCATCCGATGTCACCATGAACAGTAATTTTATTCTTAGCGAGTGTGTAGAACATACCTCTATGTGGACAGCCTGCACACATCATCGGAGGACGGTTAGGAATAACTGAATCAGCGCTTACTGAAGCTTTGTCTCCCTTTCCAAAAGCCCTAGCGATTGTCTGCTGTGAGAATTCTCCTAAGATAGAGAACATATCCTTACCAACAACCTCGATGCCCAATGCTTTTACGTGGTTTTCGATTACAGGGTCGAGTTCTTCGATAACATAGAGCTTCTTAACTTTAGAAGCAAATTCTTTAATAAGAGTATCAGGAAGCGGATGTGGCATACCGATTTTTAAGATTGATGCGCTATCGCCCATAACTTCCTTAACGTAAAGGTAAGAACAACCTGATGTGATGATACCGATTTCGTCGCTATTGTACTCAACCTTGTTGTAAACACAGTCGTTAGCGTACTCAGCTAACGCCTCAGTTCTCTCTTCAACGAAAGGATGGCGCTTAATCGCGTTACCAGGCATCATAATGTATTTTGCAGGGTTCTTTTCGTAGTCTTTTAAAGTTGCCTCTACCTTCTCGCCCATCTCAACAATAGACTGGCTGTGTGCGATACGTGTGCACATTCTTAACAGTACAGGTGTGTCGAATTTCTCAGAAAGCTCGAAAGCAGACTTTGCGAAATCATAAGCTTCCTGTGAGTCAGATGGCTCGAGCATAGGAACTTTAGACGCGATAGCGTAGTGACGAGAGTCCTGCTCGTTCTGTGAAGAGTGCATAGCAGGGTCATCAGCAACGCAGATAACCATACCGCCGTTAACACCTGTGTATGAAAGTGTGAAAAGCGGGTCAGCAGCTACGTTTAAGCCAACGTGTTTCATAGCACAAGCACTGCGTGCACCTGCTAAAGATGCACCGAATGCTACTTCGCAAGCTACCTTTTCGTTAGGAGCCCACTCAGAGTGAATGTCATCAAATTTAGATAAAAATTCTGTAATTTCAGTAGACGGAGTACCAGGATAGCTTGATACTACGCCTAAACCGCCGTCGTGTAAGCCACAAGCGACAGCCTGGTTACCAATCATAAGTCTTTTCATTGTGTATACCCCTTAAAAATCAAGATTTGTTCTGTGAATCGACTAAGCCTTCTGCTCCGTAGAGCTTTCTCAGCTTCGGTTTTTCGATTTTACCCGTCGGGTTACGCGGTACGTCAGCAAAGATAATGCGACGAGGACGCTTATAACGAGGAAGCTCAAGACAGAACTCGTTGATTTCCTCTTCAGTACAGGTCATATCCTGTTTTATTTCGATAATAGCTGTTGCGATTTCACCAAGACGAGGGTCAGGCAAGCCGATAACAGCAACGTCTTTAATCTTACTGTGAGCAGCAAGGAAGTTTTCAATCTGTACAGGATAGAGGTTTTCACCGCCTGTGATGATAACGTCCTTTTTGCGGTCAACAAGATAGATAAATCCGTCTTCATCCTGCATAGCCATATCGCCCGAGTACAGCCAGCCGTCCTTAAGAGTAGCAGCAGTAGCAGCTTCATCTCTGTAGTAACAAGTCATAACACCAGGGCCCTTTAAACAAAGCTCACCAACGTCGCCCTGTTTTACTTCTACACCCTGTGGGTCAACAATCTTGACCTGCCAGCCGTAGCCCGGAACACCGATAGCACCGACTTTGTGTACATTCTCCATACCGAGGTGTACAGCACCGGGACCGATGGACTCGGAAAGACCGTAGTTAGTGTCATACTGATGGTGTGGGAAGTACTCAAGCCAACGCTTAATAAGGCTCTGTGGTACAGGCTGTGCACCGATATGCATAAGTCTCCAGTTAGATAAGTCGTAGTCAGAGAGTTTTACTTCACCTCGGTCAAGAGCGTTTAAAATATCCTGTGCCCACGGAACTAAAAGCCATACGATAGAGCATTTCTCACTACTTGCGGCTTCTAAGATAGTTTTTGCGTGTGTACCCTTTAAGATAACAGCCTTAGAACCTGTAAGCAAGCTACCAAACCAGTGCATCTTCGCACCTGTGTGGTAAAGTGGCGGAATACAAAGGAAGCAATCGTCCTTTGTCTGCTCGTGGTGGTTCTGTTCAACTCTGCAGGAGTGGATTAAACTTTCGTGGTTATGTAAAATAGCTTTCGGGAAGCCTGTAGTACCTGATGAGAAGTAAATAGCCGCGTCGTCCTCTTCTTCTAAAGTGCACTCAGGGAAAATGCCCGAATGCTCAGAAACGAGGTCGCGATAATCATCAGCAAAAGCAGGACAACCACCGCCGTAGTAAATAAGAGTACATTTCTTAGATACCTTATCTGCAATCTGTTCAACTCTTCCGATAAACTCCTGTCCGAAAATAAGCACGTCAGCCTCAGCTAAATCAAGGCAATACTCGATTTCATCGGAAGAATATCTGAAGTTAAGCGGTACAGCTAAGGCACCTGTCTTTAAAATACCAAAGTAAATAGGAAGCCACATAATGCTATTCATAAGCAAAATAGCGACTTTCTTTCCTTTACCGATACCGTTATGCATAAGCATATTAGCACAGCGGTTAGCTTTTTCGTTAAATACAGCCCATGTTATCTCGCGTCTGTAGTGTGGAACTTTGTGAGTAGGCTCAACGAGCTCGTACTCGCTCCACGTTCTGCGTCGTGTTTCAGGCTGTTCAGGGTTAATCTCCACAAGAGCGGTGTCCTGCGGGTATTCCTGTGCATTTTTTTCGAGCAAATGCACTATTGTCATAATAATACACCTTCTTTTAAAACATAGTGGTATTTTAACATTTTAAAGCGTCAAAGTCAATAGCTATTTATATTTTACTATTTATGTTTAATATATATTTATTTTTTATATAAATATTAAGTACTTTTTTGTGATATCTCACAGAATTTTAATATATTTAAAAGTTTATTGCAAGTGGTAAACCTTTGTGGTATAATGCTATATTAGGAAACGTGTGGAGGTGAATACTATGCCAAAAATCGGAGTTGTGCTCGGCGGAGGCGCAAGCAAAGGCGCTTACGAGATCGGCGTTATGCAAGCAATTGAAGAATATTTCGGTATGGATAGTATTCATGTCGTCAGTTCTTCTTCTATCGGTGCTATCGTTGCTCAGGCGTACGGTATGGACCAGACTGAAGAAATGGCTAAACTGTGGAAAAGTATGGACACAAGCAAACACGGAAGATTCTTCCTCTCTTATTCGGGAAATAAAGTCCTTCTTAATGCGATTGACGAGATACTGAGTAAAGGTAAACCGCTTCCGTACGAACACTACGTTTCTGCGTGGAATTACACAAAGCACAGGGTTGAATATGTTCCTTTCCACACCTTAGAAGGCGAGAAACTTCATAAATTTATGCACGGTGCGATTGCTATTCCGCTTTTTAGCCGTGGAGAGCTTATCGACGGTAACCGATATCTCGACGGTGCGTTTCTTGACAACATTCCTGCGTATCCGTTGCTCGAAAAAGACCTCGACTTCATTTTCTGTGTGTATTTCGACAACTGCAACTACATCTTCGAAAACGAGGAATTCGACAAGAAGATTATTAAGCTCATCGACTTCCCTAACACACAGCGTCTTGAGCTTATGAAATACTCGGCTGACGCTTTTGACACGATGGTACAGTACGGATACGACTACACAATGCGTACTATCAAAGAGGTTTTTGAAAGCAACAATTACGAGGACATTTACAAAGCTATCGAAGAACTCGAGAAAAACCGCGAGTGTACATATAAACCTCGACTTACTGCGGATATCGTTCTAGACAACATCAACGTAGTAACAAAGCGTTACGCGAAGAGAATGTCAAAGCGTGAAATTAAATCAAAAACCAAAAAATAAAGCCCAAACGCGTAAATACAAGCGTTCGGGCTTTTCTTATTGTATTCTTACAGAATCGACCTAATATCTGTGCCGATGAAGCTGAGCATAGAGCAGGACGCCATAACACGGGACGCAAAGCGGGTTGTGTAATGTTCTTCGAGCTCTTTACCACTGTAATTTGTGTTAATAATAATTGGTTTACCCATATTGACACGGGTGTTGAAAATATTGTACACAGCGGCGCTTGTAAAATTAGTCGCAAACTCGGTACCAAGGTCGTCTAAGATAAGCAAATCGCAGTTAATAAGCGACTGCATAATCTCCTGTTCTTCTGAATAACTGTAAGAAAAATGTTCTTTTTCAAGTTTTGAGAGAATATCAGGCGCAGAAACATAAACCACGCTGTAGCCTTTCTTTATAACTTCGTTTGCAATAGCAAGTGAGAG
>JAZSFG010000131.1:0-5482 GCA_045532065.1 Ruminococcus sp.
CCTGTTGTTGAACCTGACATGGAGTGTATTCTGCTTACTCCGATTTGTCCTCACGCACTGTCGTCACGTCAGGTTGTTTTTCGTGATGATGCTGTGCTTACTGCGAGTATCGACAGCGCAGACGATACCCATGGATACCTCGTTATTGATGGTCAGACTAATGTCGCTCTGCAAAAAGGCGATAAAGTTGTTATCAAGAAATCGGACTTACATCTCGACCTTATAATTCTTAAAGAGAAAAACTTCTACACTTTGCTTAATGAAAAGTTAAAGGAGAAAAACTGATATGAAATCCAACAGACACGTAAAAATCGTTGAACTTATCAATAAATATCCTATCACTACACAGGACGAACTTCTCGAATATCTCCGTGCTGAAGGGTTTGATGTAACTCAGTCGACAGTTTCGCGTGATATTAAGAAGCTTAGACTTAGTAAAGCGCTTGATTCAAACGGTAAGTATCGCTATCAGGCACCACAGGCTAAATCACACACATCCCATAACGGCTTTTTGAGTATTGTTGACACTTCTGTTGTAAGCGTTGATTACGCACTCAACACTGTTGTTATCAAAACCTACAGCGGTATGGCACAGGCTGTTTGTGCGGCGCTTGATTCTATTGAGTATGACTCGATTGTGGGTACTATTGCAGGAGATGATACCATCTTCATCGTATGCAGAAGTGAAGAATCAGCGAAAGCTTACACACAGGAATTTCTGAGTTTTGTCCAGTAACACTCGAGGTAAATAATGTTATCTAACTTATATATTGAAAACATAGCTGTTATTGAAAAAACGAATATTGATTTCACAGAAGGCTTTAATGTTCTGACAGGTGAAACCGGCGCAGGTAAGAGTATTGTTATCGACTCTATTAACGCAGTCCTCGGCCAGCGTACAGGAAAGCAGATTATCCGTGCGGGCTGTAACAGCGCGTTTGTCAGCGCGACTTTCTCAGATGTATCAAAACTTGCCACCAAAAAAGCTCAGTCGCTTGGATTCGATTTGGAGGATGATATGATTATTCTTCAGCGTGAGCTTTTTGCAAATGGTAAGAATGTTTGCAGAGTTAACTCACGTCCTGCGACAGTTTCAGCCTTAAAAGAGCTGTCTACTTATCTTGTTAATATCCATGGACAGTCAGATAATGCGGAGCTTATGTCTCCAGCGCTGCACCTGCACTATATCGACGCGCTCGCTGAAAATACTGAGCTTTTACGTGATTACAGAGAGACTTACTACGAGTATGTTAAAGTGAAAGAAGAGCTTGAAAATGCTGACGATGACGATGCTAAGCGTTTAGCAGAAATCGACCTATTAACATATCAGATTGACGAACTTGAAAATGCTGGCATCACCTTAGGTGAGTGGGAAACGCTTAATAACGAGAAAACAATTCTTTTGAATTCCGATAAAATTACTAAGTCGCTGATTAAAGCGAAAGCGTTACTCGACGGCGATGACGATATCGACGGTGTTGTTAACATGACCGACGATGCGTTTTCGCACCTTTCTGTTGCCACTCGTTATCAGGAGTCTTTGGGTGACTTGAGTGATAGACTCGCAAACGCTCTGTATGAGCTTAAGGATATATCAGATCTGATTGATTCTTCTATCAGCGACATCAACTCTGACCCGTACAGACTTGAGCAGATTGAAGAAAGACTCGATTTGCTCTACCGTTTGTCTAAAAAGTACGGAGCTGATGAAGAGCAGATGCTAGAATTTTTAGAAAACGCGAAAGTAAGACTGAAAAAGCTTACTGACTACGATATAAACCTCGAGAAACTTCAAAAACGCTTTAAAGAGCTTGAATCAGCTTGTGAAAACAAAGCTCAGAAACTTTCAGATATTCGTCACGAAGTCGCACTTGATTTCAGCTCACAGGTACAGCGTGAAATGGCTTTCTTAGAGATGCCTAACGTACGCGTTGTGGTTGATTTTAATAGGGTCGAGCTTAATAAATCGGGCTTTGACAAGGTTGAGTTTCTTATTTCCGTCAACCTCGGTGAAGAACCTAAACCTGTCGTGAAAATCGCTTCAGGCGGTGAGCTTTCACGTATGATGCTCGCTATAAAAACTGTGCTTGCTCGACACGACATCGTTCAGACGATGATTTTTGACGAAATCGACACCGGTATTTCCGGTTCTGCTGCTCGTAAAGTCGGTATGAAGCTTAAGGAAGTATCGCGTGACCGACAGGTTATGTGTGTAACACATCAGGCACAGATTGCGTCTCTTGCGGACAGCCACTATCTGATAAACAAGGAGTTTTCTGACTCGAAAACATACACAAACGTTATTAAACTCGATATGGACGGCAGGGTTTATGAACTCGCCCGTATTATCGACGGTGTTAACGTTACACAGACCGCACTTGACCACGCACGCGGTTTGATTGAAAATGCATAAACTTATTTGATTCGGAGATTTATTTATGAAAAAATGGAATGTCGCAAAACTGAATAAAGATAGAGCAGTCGACATTTCTATGCGCCACGAACTTCCGATGCTTGTCGCAATGTTGCTTGACATCCGCGGTATATCATCGGACGAAGAGATACACGACTTTCTGTATAACGACTCTGATCTTTCTGACCCATTCGACGCAAAGGATATGGAGAAAGCTGCAGAGCGCATAAAACAGGCGATAGAAGACTACGAAAAAATCTGTATATACGGTGACTTTGATGCTGACGGCGTTACGTCCACCGCGCTGTTGTATTCGTATCTTGAAGATGTCGGAGCGAATGTTATGTTCTACATACCAGCTCGAGAGGGCGAAGGCTACGGTATGAACAAAGAGGCTATCGACCTGCTGAAAGCTCAGAATGTTAAACTTATCGTCACGGTTGATAACGGCATCGCTGCTGTCGATGAAATCGCGTATGCAAAGAGCCTTGATATCGATACAGTAGTAACCGACCACCATATGCCGAACTCTATTTTGCCTGACGCTGTAGCTATT
This sequence comes from Ruminococcus sp., assembly GCA_045532065.1. GTDB lineage: Bacteria > Bacillota > Clostridia > Oscillospirales > Acutalibacteraceae > Ruminococcoides. The sequence continues at coordinate 2,970 of JAZSFG010000131.1, forward strand.
GTTGACTTACATCAGGAGGATTGCCAAAGTTCTTTTAAAGAATTATCTGGCGTCGGTGTAGCGCTGAAACTCGTAATGGCAATTGAGGGCGAGTATTGTGATATGGGGCAGGTGCTTGAGAATTACTCGGATTTAGCGTGTTTAGGTACTGTAGGCGATATTGTTCCTCTTGTTGGTGATAACCGCGTTATCGTAAAAAACGGCATTCGTCACATTGGAAACTCCGATCGATGCGGACTTAATGCCTTAGTTGAACAGTCAGGTTTAAGTGATAAAAAAATCACGACAGGAAATATTTCTTTTACACTCGTTCCTCGTATTAATGCGGGTGGACGTCTCGGCCTTTCGAAAAAGACCGTTTCGATGTTACTTGCTGACGACGAAGAGTTAGCACAGGATATAGCTGCTGAGCTTTGTGAAGATAATATCGCTCGTCAGTCGATTGAGAAAGAAATTCTAGAAGATATAGATGAACGCATAAAACGTAAGCCATCTATCGTACAGAACAGAGTGATTGTTGTGTGCGGTGAAAACTGGCACCAAGGCGTTATCGGTATTGTCGCTTCCCGATTAAAGGAAGCCTACGGGAAACCTAGTATTGTTATTTCTATTGACGGTGATGTGTGTCGAGCATCCGGTAGAAGTGTGAAAGGATTCTCAATTTGCGACGCTGTGTTCGCCTGTTCTCGCTTGCTCACCCAGTTTGGTGGACATCCGATGGCTGTCGGTTTCGGACTTGTTAAAGACAATATCGACGACTTTATAGTCGCGATTAATGAATATGCTAAAACTGTTGATATGCCGCTTGCACAGCTCGAGCTTGATTGTAAGCTGAATCCGGCTCAGCTTTCTGTTTCCCTTGCGGACCAGCTCTCGCTTTTGGAGCCTTTCGGCGCAGGTAACCCGACTCCGCTTTTCGGACTTTATAATATGACTATAGCAGATATTCACGAAGTCGGTGGCGGTAAACACCTGAAGTTAACACTCAGCCGACAGAAGAACTCTGTTGTTGCGATGAAATTCTCTACTACAAAAGAAGAATTTCCGTATGAAAAAGGCGACATCGTTGATTGCGCCGTAACTCTTGATAAGAACGTATATAATAACATCGAAAACTTAAGCGTAATTATCCGAGAAATGCGTTTTTCGGATATTGACGAAGAAGCTATTCTTAAATCAAAAGAAGATTTCGAGTCTTTCTGTCGCGGTGATGATATTACAAAAGAGCAGGCACAGCTTCTTTTGCCGACTCGCGAAGAATTCGCTCTTGTTTACCGTTTTATCAGAGCTTTTGATGGTTTTGATTACTCTGTTGACAACTTGCTCTATCGCTTAGGGTACAAGGATTTATCATTCGGTCGACTCAGGGTTATCTTAGAGTGTATGAATGAACTCGGTCTTATTGAAATCTACGAAGGTATGCATAGTACTAAGATTAAATTGTGCGATGTTAAGGGAAAAGTTAACCTTGAAGATTCGCTTATAATTTCTAAACTCAGGGAGATGAGCACGGATGCCTGAAAGAATTTATTACCAGGACTATTACGAACTGACAACTAAACTTAAAAACAGTAATATTAAGTATGATTTAGAAAAAATCGACAGAGCGTACGAGTTTGCCGATAAAGCACACGGTGACCAACGTCGAGTATCCGGTGTTCCGTACATTCTGCACCCTACATCTGTTGCGTGTATACTCGCAGATATGGGCATGGATACCGATTCTATTGTTGCAGCACTTCTGCACGATGTAGTAGAGGATACCGATGTTTCTTTGGACACAGTGCGCGAAGAGTATGGCGATGAAGTAGCTATTCTTGTTGACGGACTTACTAAAATCAGCAAGATCAAGTTTACTGACCGTGAAGAGCATCAGGCTGAGAATGTTCGCAAAATGCTTATGGCGATGTCAAACGACATCAGAGTTATCATCGTAAAGCTCGCTGACAGACTCCACAATATGCGTACTATAGCCTGTGTTGCTGAACAAAAGCGTAGAGATAAAGCACGTGAGTGCCTCGATATTTACGCACCTATCGCACACCGACTCGGTATGAAAAATGTCAAGGAAGAACTCGAAGATTTATCTATCCGCTACCTTGACCCGATTGCATACGAAGAGATTGAAACCGAGCTGAAACTCTCTGAAAATGAGCGTAATGCGTTTATCGAGAGTATTAAAAAGAAGATACTAGACAAAATCGGTGATTCTATTTCACACGTTACAATTAACGGACGAGTAAAAAGTGCGCTTTCGATTTATCGTAAAACTTATATGCAGGGCAAAACTTTAGACCAGATTTTCGACGTGTTTGCAGTGCGCGTTATCGTTGACACGATCCCTGATTGTTACAACGTTTTAGGTATCGTGCACGACCTGTATACTCCGCTTCCAAATAGATTCAAGGATTATATTTCTACACCGAAGCCTAATATGTACCAGTGGCTTCACACTACCGTTTTTGATAAAGATTCTATCCCGTTTGAGGTTCAGATTCGTACCTACGAAATGC
>JAZSFG010000072.1:0-1625 GCA_045532065.1 Ruminococcus sp.
GACAAAGTTATATGATACATTAGATTTGGAATATAACCCCATATCGAATTACGATATGACAGAGACAGAGACAGAGAACGGAACAACCGGAAACAGTCGCACTAACACAGGTACGGTCACCACAAACCACACAGGAACGCAGACAGATAGCGACAGCTCACAAGCTACAGGCACGAGCACGGGATCGGTAGAGCGTGGTATATATGGCTTCAATTCTTCCACTACTTCGGTAGGTGACACAGAGGATAGCACGACTAACAACACCACCACTACGGCGACAGGATCGAGTACTCGGACAGATAATCTTACTGATCAGCAGACCAACAACTTATCCGAAAGCGACAGCGGAACGCATAACAGCACACGCACCCTTACAAGATCGGGTAATGTGGGCGTGACCACTTCCCAACAGATGATACAGAGTGAGCGTGATTTGTGGTTGTGGAATTTCATATATAATGTAGTTTTCCCGTCGGTTGATAAAGTGTTAACTATTAGCACTTATTAGCATATACAAGAATATAAGAAAGTGAGGTAACAAAAATGGCAAAAGGTGGATATCAGATTATTGATCTTTCCAAAGATCCTTTCATCAGCGGACAGGCGCACACAGTACATGGGGCTTATTCAAAAGCCACTATACTTAACGGACACAAGGCGATACTTTTAGAGGGTATTAGGCTCGGTGCTTCTACTCTTACAGTATCAACAATGACAGCTTCTGACTTCACACAGCTCAACGCGGAGTATGTGAACTTTACAGTATCAGACGAAACGGCGACAGCAACATTACACGATAACACCACAGTAGCGATCACCAGCGCGGACGCGGTGACAGTTACCGAGGCATAAGAAAGCGAGGTATAAAATGAAAGTTGAACAGATTTACAACACATTAAACACGATCACATCCGAGGCTTTAGGCGATAGTATTGTTGTCGCCGAGGATCTTTCTAACATCGTTGATTTAGGCGAAGCTTTTGAAAATTCTTACGGGCTGGATAACTTCGTGCGGTCACTCGTCGATCACATCGGCAGGATGATTTTTGTCGACAGGGTTTACGGCGGTCGGGCAAAATCTATACTTGTCGAGGGCTGGGAATACGGATCTATTTTGGAAAAAATCAGCGTCGCACTCCCCGAAGCGCAGGAAAATGAGATGTGGAATTTGCAGGACGGGCAGAGTTACGATCCTTTCATCTTCAAAAAGCCCGAAGTAACAGCGAAGTTTTACAACGACCGTGTTACTTTTGATATCCAGCTTTCTATCACATCAAAGCAGGTTAAGAGTGCTTTTGACAATGTTAATCAGATGAATAGCTTTATGTCAATGCTTTATACATCGGTTAACAACTCCGCCACCATTAAGACGGACGCTCTTATTATGAGAGCGATCAACAATATGATCGGCGAGACTCTTTATAGCGAGTTTCCGAGCGGTCAGTATTCGGGTGTTAGCGGTGTAAGAGCGGTTAACCTTTTGAAGCTCTACAACGATACTGTAGACGCTGGCAATGCAATTACAGCGTCCGAATTTATCCGCACCCCCGAAGCTGTAAGGTATGCTGTTCTTACCTTTAAAAACTACATGGACAGAATAAAGGTCATGTCGACCCTCTTTAATA
>JAZSFG010000168.1:0-11433 GCA_045532065.1 Ruminococcus sp.
CCAACAGCTCTCTGCTCAGCAACTGAACCAGGGATACAGAAAGCCTCTAAGCCAACACCGATAGCTTCAGCAGCATCAGCAGCTGTAGTTACGCCTTTCTTGATAGCAACAGCGCAACCTAAAGTGTATGCCCAACCTGCGTTTTCAAAAGCGATAGGCTGAACTTCTTTAACGATGTCATATGGGTTGAAACCCTTATCTGTACAAATTTTAAGAGCCTCTTCGAGATTAGCGATACCATACTGAGCAAGGCACTTCTCGATTTTAGGCATTCTTCTTTCGATACTTTCAAATTTAACTGCCATGAATCTGTCCTCCTTGCTTATTCTTCTCTTGGGTCAATGTACTTAGCAGCGTTATCAAAACGGCCGTACTGACCAATGTTGTTCTTATATGCCTCGTCAGGTGACATGCCGTGACGGATATCCTCCATCATCTTGCCAACCTTAACGAACTGGTAACCGATAACTTCGTCGTTCTCATCAAGAGCTGTTTTGAGGACATAACCCTCAGCCATTTCCATGTAACGAACGCCCTTAGCCTTTGTTGAGTACATTGTACCAACCTGTGATCTAAGACCTTTACCGAGGTCCTCGAGGCCTGCGCCGATTGGAAGACCATCTTCAGAGAAAGCTGTCTGTGAACGGCCGTATGCGAGCTGTTCGAAGATGTTTCTCATAGCTGTGTTGATAGCGTCACAAACGAGGTCTGTGTTGAGACACTCGAGAAGTGTTTTGCCAGGGAGGATTTCTGCAGCCATGGCAGCTGAGTGTGTCATACCTGAACAACCGATAGTTTCAACAAGAGCTTCCTCAACGATACCGTCTTTAACATTTAATGTTAACTTACAAGTACCCTGCTGTGGAGCACACCAGCCGATACCGTGTGAAAGGCCGGAGATGTCTTTAATTTCATAAGATTTTACCCATTTACCCTCTTCAGGGATAGGTGCAGGACCGTGATGTGGGCCCTTTGCTACAGTACACATTTTTTCAACTTCGTGTGAATAAATCATTGTACTAACTCCTTTCAGAATTTCTTGATGAGACAAACTCATACGCTTACATTATAAAACAGAATTAATGTTTTATCAAGATGTTTTATGCTGTGTTTTCAAAAAATTGTGAAAAATATGTCGAGTTTTTTCTATATCCGCACACTTTAGGTGAATCTAATCGCAAAAATATATTGACATAAAATATACGCGGGTATAAAATGTAGTTGTCTACAAGTTGTAAACAAACAGGAGGTTGCTTATGAAACGTTTAATTTCTGCTGTATTAGTTATCGCAGTTGCTGTGAGCGCTATTTTCATTTCCGCTTTTGGTACAAGCGCACAAACTGCTCCGGACTTAGCTCTTTTAAAAGCTCAGTGCGAAAACCGTGCTAAGGACATCGCTCTTTCTGGCGCAGCTGCCGGAGTAACCGCTATAGGGGACGATGAAATAATGTACTTTTCGTCTCACTACCCTTACGAAGAAATCACCTACGACGGCTGTACTGTATACGGCTATGTTGGTGACGCTGACGGCGACGGAGTAGTTACTATAATTGACGCATCACTAATTCAGCTCCATCTCGTTAACAAAAAAACTCTCAGCGAGAATGGATTTCTGCTTTCAGATGCTGACGGCGATGACTCTATAACCATTCTGGACGCTTCAACAATTCAGCTGTTCCTTGTTGGTAAAATCGATAACGAGTACGTCACACACACAGTATTCGCATTTGTTGAAGAAACCGACCGCACTCTTGCTTTTGATATGATTTCAGAAATGATTATGGGTATCGGCACATATGAAGAAGAAGGTGATTTCTACTATGTCGATTACTATGACTATTACGGTGAAGATGTTTTAGGCATAGTTGCTGTATACTTACCTGAATATAAGGCTATACAAATTGAATCGGCTCTGTATTCACCAGAAAACGAAATAATGTTAGACAGCGTTATCGACATTTTCCGAGGTATGTCTGTTTTTGTTTTTGATTCTTTTATGAGTGACGCTAATTTAGAGACTTTCTATTTTGATACAATCGGTAATGCTGAACTTACAAGCGAAGAACCTGATGCATTTGATATCGAATGTGGGTCTTTCGAGAGTGAGTATTACAGCGATTTCTCTGAAGTTGAGGAACTGTGCTGTTATAGCTTCAGCTCTGCTATTGATGGTTTAAACTCGCTTGTGTACTCATCCACCGGATGGCTCGTTGCTCGCGATTTGTTCAGGTAACAACTACTTATAACTATTTAAGGCTCCCTCACAGGGAGCCTTTTCTATTTATTTTTTATACTGATTTTGTGAATCAAAAAAGCCTCCCTCAAGAGGTTTTTCTCGTTTAATGTTTGTTTTGCTTTGTACGTGTTCGTTTGAACTGTTCACAGTATATGAAAATAAAGTGATTTTGTCTTATAGTTTCCTGTCAGTGGTAAAAAACAGCGTATAAGATGCAAAAAAACGAATCTGAAATAACGAAAGTAAATATACCTTTTGTTCACTTCTACAAAAAGCCTACATAAAATCTGTATATTATGTTTATGGATTTACTTCCTTTCATAATGTATACTTATGGTGTATAAGCTAGGAAGGCTGAAAATCCGATTTCTATGCGGATTTTTACTCATCCGTTTTACAAAAATATCACTACAATGAGGTGGATTCTATGAAAAAAATTCTCGCTCTACTGCTGGTTATGACGATGGTACTCAGCGCTTTCGCGATTTTACCGTCATCCGCACAAACCGTCGCGTTCAAAGAGGGTGATACTCTTTACATGAAGATTGTGTCTCCTAAAGAGTGGACAGGTTCAAACGCGATTATGTACGCAAACTTCACTCAGTATTCACGTGCTGATAACGGTGGCGTGTCTGTTATAATCGCTGACGCAGACAAAGATAAATACGATCCACGCACAGGCGTGACATATGACGCAGAAAGCGGAATATATTCCTACACAGTAACCGCCGCTGACGCAGGCAAAACTGCTATGCGTTTCTGGCGTGGTAACGACGTTAAACTGTGGAACTGTTCCATTGTCCTCACAGCCGAAGATTTCGCAGCAGGCTACAATATGGTAACTGTTGATGGTGGCATGGCGTGGGATGACTCGGGCGAAAAGCTTACATACTATGACTTAACAGTTAATCCGACTCTCACTCTTTCTGCTAACAAGGGTGACATCGGCGATACATTCACAGCAACAATTGACCTTGCCGAAAAAGAGGGCGTTAACTATGCATACGAAATTAAAGCTAACGGCGAGGTTGTAAGCACAACAAAAACTTACACATTCACAGCTGAGAAAAACGGCTCTGTAAGCATTACTGCTACAGTTACCGCTACTGATAATCAGGGCAAAGTGCTCGGCATCGGCTCCGATACAGTAACAGTAACTATCGGCACACCGATGGTTAACGCAGCTACAGGTAACGGCGTTACAGGACTTTTTGCTCACGCAACAGATGACGCAAGTGACGCTGATGCATGGGTAAGATGGTACGACGATAACGGTACACGCTACTTCTTGATGCCTACATCAACAAACAGCTCACAGGTACAGATTTACAACGCTTACTCGACTGATATGGTAATAAACGGCGTTACTATTGCTACGGGTACTGTAGGTACAGTTAACTACAAAGAAGGCGAAAAGTACACTGTTGTTGGCAATAACAAAACCTACACAGCCGTGTTTATGCGCTCAAGTGCAGAGGCTGCCGTGTTTATCAATAACCCGGAAGATTTCGACGGCGACGACCTCTGGGGCTACCTCACAGCAGATAAAGAAAACGAAGCATCAGCTACAGCAGCTATGCTTGACGACGAAGGCAACCTCAACAACGAAGGCGTCAAGAAAATCAAGGGCAGAGGCAACACTTCGTGGAACGCTGCTAAAAAAGGCTTTAACATCACTTATAACAACGCTGTTTCCCTTGATGGTATGCAGAAATGTAAGAAGTTCTCTATCATTTCTAACTTCCAGGACCCATCTCTTGCTCGTAACAGAATCCTTTACGACCTTGCGGACGCTGTAGGCGTACCTTACGCTTCTGATTCACGCTTTACTGAAATTTATATAAACGGTCAGTACATCGGTAACTATATGATGTGCGAAAAAGTTGATGTAGGTAAGAACACTCTTATTCCGGATGTTGACGAAGAAGATTACCTCAACTACATCGATGGTTCACAGAGTGACTTCTCCTTTGTTTGTGAAATCGACAATGCTCCTTCTGCTGACGATTTTTCAATCACAATGACTAACCGCAACAAGATCACAATGAAGTCTCCTGAGCTTGCATCCAATGACCCTGACTACAACGCAGTCAAGAACTACATAAAAGGTAAATACGACACAATGTGGAATAAAATTACATCAAACGCAAGTGATGTAAACGACTACATTGACATCGAATCACTCGCACAGATTTATCTTATCAACGAATTCGGTAAAAACTGGGACTCAGGCGCAGGTTCATTCTACTTCGTGTTCAAGCCTGACAGTACAGGTCACTACAAATTCTTCGCTTCTCCTGTATGGGACTACGATAACTCTTTAGGTAATGCTGACGGTGTATCATCAGAACTCAACAGCTTAGGTATCAGAGATTACTTAAAACCAACAGGTTGGTTCTCAAGTCTGAAAAACGGTTACTCGGGTCCTAACTTCCTTTCTGATTCTATTAAGAGCTGTGACGCTTTAAACGACATGATTCCTACTGTATGGTTTGAGCAGTTTATTCCGGCTTTAGAAAATCAGTTAAACGGTACAGGTTTAGATAATACCGAACTCTACTCGTCTGATGTTTACTTAAGTTACCTCACAAAGAGTGCTGATATGAACTACATCCGCTGGGATATGTCTACTGACTCAGGTTGGATTGCTGACCACTCATCACTCACACAAAGTCATGCAACATATACCTACAACGAATACGGACAGATAATCGGTGTGGATTATTCACAGGATTCACGCGCTACATCATATGAAAAGTATGATTTTGAGGCTGAATATCAATTTATGCTTGACTGGGCAAATTCTCGCGCAGCATGGCTGTCAAATGAATATTTCTCAGATTACACACCATCTGAAATCATCCCTACTGAACCACCTACAGAGCCTCCTACAGAACCGCCTACAGAGCCTGTACTTCCTGACGAAGAGCCTGAGCTTGACTTAACAAACGCTATTGCTGCTTGGCAGTTTGACCCTACAGGCAAAATTGCTGAAGAAAAGCTTAGCGAATACGGCACTAAAGAAGACGGCTACAAGGCTACAACAGGTAATGGTACATTAAGAGGTACAGTAGACGGCGTAAACCCTCGTTCACTCGAGTGGTCAGCCGCTGAATACGGCACAAATGAAGTAAACATCGTTCCGATTATGCCAGCAGGCAAAAACAACCTCTGGGGTACACCATACGTTCAGTTTGAAATCTCCACAAAGGGTTACGAAAATATCGAGTTTACTGCTTATATGGCAGGCTCAAAGAAGTGCCCTGCATCATGGAAGATGCAGTACAGCTTCGACGGCGAAACTTTCACCAATATGGAAAACGTTTCTGCTACAATCGAGTCAAGTAAGCGTAAGCTTATGACTCCATATTTTGAAAACTCAGCTTTATCAAGCGCTATTGATGATAAGGAAATCGTTATCTTGCGTTTAGTTCCTGTATCTAATGTAACTGTCAGCGGAAGCACAACTGATGCTGACCCTACAGGCGGCGAGCTTGCGCTCAACAACATTCTTATCAGCGGTACAAAGAAAGAAGTTGCTTATAAACTCGGTGACGTTAATCTCGACAATGAAATTTCAGTCTCCGACGCTACCTTTGTTCAGAGAGCTGTTGCTTCAATAACGGTTCTTTCACCACAGCAGAGTATAAATGCTGACGTTAATAAGGATGGCACGGTTGCTATTGTGGACGCTACAATCATCCAGCGTTTCATCGCAAAAATTATCGAAGAGTTCTAAAAAATAACTGTTACACAATCCGTCCTTGCCACTCGGTAGGGATGGATTTGAGAGGATTGAGATTATGAAAAAATTAGTAAGCTTTTTGCTCTGTATTGTTATGGTTCTTTCAGCGTTTTCGCTGACCATCATTACAGGCTGTGCTGAGGAAGCTGTCACACCGACAGACTCATCTATCACTGTTGCAGTCACGGCTGACCTGTATGCACATGCGTATGACGGAGAAGACTCCGAAGCATGGGTTAAATGGTACGAAAAAGACTCGAAAATGTACTTCTTTATGCCTACTGCTACAAATGCAGAAAAAATTGAAATCTACAACGCTTATTCAAGCAACGCTACAGTAAATGGCGTTAAAATCGCTTCCGGAACCAGCGCACAGGTCCCTTACGAAGAAAACAAAGATTTCGCTGTTTCTATCGGCAACAAAAACTACACAGCAGTTATTATGCGCTCAAGCGCAGAGGGTGCTCTATTCATCAATAACACCGCCGACTTTGACGGTATGAATCTGTGGGATTACCTCACAGACGACAAATCAAACGACGCAAAAGCTACAGGTGCTGTATTAGACGATAAAGGCAACATCGACACAACAGGCGTAAAGAAAATCAAAGGCAGAGGTAACACTTCGTGGGATGCTGACAAAAAAGGCTTCAATATAACATACGATGATGCAATAAAAGTCGGCACAATGCAGAAATGCAAGAAGTTTTCTATCATTTCTAACTTCCAGGACGCTTCTCTTAACCGTAACCGTTTACTCTACGACCTTGCGGATGAAATCGGCGTGCCTTACGCTTCCGACTCGCGTTTTGTTGAATTTTATGTAAACGGCGTGTACTTCGGTAACTACCAGATGTGTGAAAAAGTCGACGTCGGCAAGAACACTCTTATGCCTGATATTGACGACGAGGATTACTTAAACTATGTAGCAGGTACACAGGATGCATTCGAGTTTGTTTGTGAAATTGACGCTGGTCCTGACGATGACGACTTCACTGTCAGAGCAGGCAACGGCAACAACCTCACAATGAAAGCTCCTGAGCTCGAAGAAGGTGCTGACGGCTACTCTAAAGTTCAGCGTTTCATCAAAGCTAAATACGACCTTATGTACAAGAAAGTCACAGAAAACGCTGCAAACGTTAATGACTATATCGACATCGAGTCACTCGCTCAGGTTTATCTCATCAACGAACTCGGTAAAAACTGGGACGCAGGTGCAGGCTCATTCTTCTTCGTATACAAGCCTGACGAAAACGGCAACTACAAGTTCTACGCTTCACCTGTATGGGACTACGACAACTCATTAGGTAACGCACAGGGTGTTGAGGGCGACCTCAAAAACCTCAAAATCACAGACTACGAAGAGCCTACAGGCTGGTTTGCTAAACACAAAAACGGCTATCGTGGCCCTAACTTCTTAAAAGAATCTATCGCAAAATGTGACGCATTAAACGAGATAATTCCTACAGTCTGGTTCGAGCAGTTCGTTCCTGCTTTTGAGAATAAATTAAACAGTACAGGCTTAAACGATACAGAGCTTTATTCAGCAGATGTTTACAAAAACTATCTGAAAAAGAGTGCAGATATGAACTTCATCCGCTGGGATATTATTCAGGAGCCACAGTGGATCGCTGACCATACAATGCTCAAGCAGTGTCACGCAACTTACACATACAACAAACACGGGCAGGTAGTAGGTATCGACTACAGTCAGGACAGCAACTACACATTCTACGACGAATATGTTTTTGATGCTGAGTACCAGTATATGATTGACTGGGCAAACTCACGTGTAGCGTGGATGTCATCACAGTACTTTAAAGATTACACTCCAAGTGAGATTCCAATCTTAAAAGGTGACGCTGACGACGACGGCAGAGTTACAATACTCGACGCTTCAGCAATTCAGCTTTTCTTAGTAGGTAAAAAAGAGTTATCAGCAACAGGTGAAATCGCTGCTAATACAGACGGTGATAAAAACATCACAGTTCTCGATGCTTCACGCATTCAGCTCTTCCTTGTTGGACGATTCGAAGAGCTCTGATACTTAAAATTACAAAAACCGACTAAAGGAACACTTTAGTCGGTTTTTTCTATTGACCGCCGTGTAAAACAGCGGTATATTATTGGTATAACTTTTTGGAGGACACTATGATTATCGATACACACACTCACATCGGCATATCTTTAGGCTTCAATATGAAAGAGTCTGACGTTTTATATATGATAGATAAGTACGGTATCGACCATTGCATTATATCTAACACCGAGTGTGTCACCCACGACCATAAACAACGTCGTATTCCAACGCTCCTGTGCAAAAACCACATTAAAACCAACCTTAAAGCGATTGACTTTGCGCGTAAAAACAAAGGCAGAATTTCTGTCGCGCTGTGGGTTAATCCGTACGAAGACATAAGCACAATAGAGCCTTTACTGAAAGAAAATCTCGACATCATAGTCGCTATTAAATTTCATCCGTATCATTCAAAACTCCGTTTTGATAGCGAACAGATTCGAAACTACATAGAGCTGGCGGATAAGTACTCTCTGCCTGTTGTTACTCACACGGGTGACTCACAGTGCGACAACGTCGAGCTCGTATACAATATGGCGAAGCTCTACCCTGATGTTAACTTTGTTATGGTCCATATGGGACTCGGTACAGATAATAAAAAAGCTATCGACCTGATTAGTAAACTACCGAATCTCTACGGCGATACAACATGGGTAAGTGTCGAGAGCACTATGCGTTTCTTAGAAATCTGCGGTGACGACAAAATCGTTTTCGGCTCCGATGCGCCTATTGACGGAAAAGATACCTACCTCACAAACCGCACAGGTGACCGCAGTCTGTACCAAAGCTACTTTAACGAGTTTAAAGATATGGTAACAAAAGAAACCTACGACAAAATTATGTATAAAAACGCAATGAAGCTGTTTAAAATAAAGGATATAAAATGAAAAAACTGATTGCTGTGGTACTCGCACTTGTGCTCGTTTTACTTTGCTCATGCACAGGTACTGAAGTAACGCCACAACCCACAACACCCAAAGAGCCTGAAACCACAGGCTATATGATAATAGAAAAAATCGACCACTGTGCTGTTGAGCCTGATGACGCGCTCCACATGAGTAACGAAGATAAAGCACACTACGAAACGCTTATGGACGGGATGCTCAACCGCGAAAGTAAAATAATGCTATCAGACAGCAAAGAACAAAACGAGTACTACCTCGATTTATTAAAACAGAGTCCGTACTTTTTCTTTGTAGATGAATATACCCTAAGCGATGATTCCATCAGCTTTACTTATGCATATAGCAAAGAAAAACAGGAACAGATGCTCTCCTTCATCGACAAAAAGTTTCTGCAAATTGTCAATTCTAACGCTAGTGAAAACGACAACACTCTCGACAAAATTTTAAATGTACACGCTGCGGTTGCACGCGAGATGACATACGACCACAGTCGTACGAAAGATATGGAGCTTGAGTCACCGCTTTTCCAGTATCCTGATGACGAGATTTATCTCGCGCTGAAAAAAGGCACTAGCGTATGCTACGGTTTTGCGTACACTCTGCGATTTGCACTACTACAGCTTGACATCGACTGCTTCTGTGTTTACGGTCCGTGTCGTGACCAGGGAGAAGCTCACATGTGGAATATCTTTAAGTATAACGATAAATTCTACACCTGCGATGTTGCGTGGGACAGAAGCGAAGAGGATTACGCACAGCTCAACCACTTCGGCAAAACCACAAAAGAGCGTGAAGTTGACTCGCTGAAGATAAAAGGCTATTCTTCAACTTTTTTTGATGAATACGGCGAAGTAGAGTGCACAGACGAAACGTTTAAGATGTTTCGCAGCATTGACAGATACTCGATTGTGTCTACTCATACATACTTTTTATCCGACTTTCAAGGCAACGAATATATTTTTGACACCGAAACACTAGAAATGAAGAAATAAGAAAAGGCAGCTTATTTATTAAGCTGCCTTAGTTTTATTTTTTCTCTTTTTCATTATGTCTTTTGTAGCGGAAGAGTGTATTTTCTGCCCACTCGCGGTCGATTTTCAGAAAACCCGAGAGTTTTTTGTCGTTAGTGCCTACCTGCGACACAATCTGTGCCGAGCGACCGTAAACCTCAAGACGAGCTGACTGGACATACGGCTCGTGTTTTTCACCGACAAAGAAAGTAAAGCCCATCGTGTTTGTCTCGCGATTGTACATCGAAAGATATCCTTCTTCGACTTTCGGAAGATTGTGCTTTTTCGCTACAGTCTCGCTGATAGCGAGTTTCGTCAGCTCAACAGCCATATCGTCGAGTCCCGACTCGAAAATAAACACCTTTTCTTTAAATGAGTTAAAATCCGGAGTAATACGCTTTGTAATACCCTTTAAATTGCGGTAATCATCCTCGAGCGACCTGTCCTCAAGCTGGAATCTGTCAATCTGCGGAATGAGATATATCATAAATCTGCGTTTCATATCGTTATAGAGAAGCGGATAAGTAAATCTGCCTTCATAACCGCAGTTTTCACACTTCCACTTAAGCAGATTTTCGCTTAACAGTTCTTCTCGAAATTGCGGGTCGTTAGTCGCATTTATGCTGATGTACAGGTGCGCGTTTGTAATCTCGTTACACTGAGGACACGCAACCTCTTTAGAAATAACATTGGACACAAAATCATCTCCTTGTACAATCTACGCTCATTATAACAAGAAAAAGTAATATTGACAAGAAAAAATAGTGGTTGATTTTATCTTTACAATCTGCCATAATATATAATATAAAATATGAAAACACTAGGAGGTACTACTATGTCTTTCACTAATGATATAAAATCCACATTCAAACTCACCGCTGACGCTGTGACAGATGTCACATCGTCTGTTGTTGAAAAAGCAAGACTTAAGGCAAAAGCCACTCGCATCAAACAGGTCATCAAAAGCGACACAGAAAGAAGAAATCAGGCTTACATGGAACTCGGTAAGCTTTTCTATGAAAACCACAAGGATTTAGCTCAGGAGCTTTCTCCTGATACATTCGAAGTAGTAGAAAAAACCACTATACGTATCGACAAAGCTTCCCGCAGATATTTTGAGCTCATCACACAGAGTGACAACATTACTTTAAGCAGCGAGAACACAGACAAAATCAAGCAGGCTATTACTGACAAGACAGAAGAAATCAGCACAAAAACAAAAGCTAAGGCTACAGAGATTTCAGATAAAACAAAAGCAAAAGCAGAAGAGTTTTCACAGAAAACTAAAGCTAAAGCTCAGGAATTCTCACAGAAAACAAAGTCGAAAGCTAAAGAAGTAGCGTCTGACTTTGCTGACAAAGCAAAGGATAAAATCGACGACTTCAAATCTTATGTAAATGACGACGAAGAATCCCCTGAAGAATTCGATTTTTAATCAGAAAACCTTATAAATCAAACG
>JAZSFG010000141.1:0-24253 GCA_045532065.1 Ruminococcus sp.
GCTGTGGAGGAGCTGGAGAAAGAGGGCAAGAATGTCCGTCTTATCAATATCCATACAATCAAGCCCATCGACCGCGACATCATTATCAAGGCCGCAAAGGAAACAGGCAGAATCATCACTATCGAAGAGCACAACGTTATCGGCGGTCTTGCTGATGCTGTGTGCGAGGTTACATCTTCTGAGTGTCCTGTACCTGTAAGAAGAATCGGCGTAAACGACCAGTTCGGTTACTCAGGTCCTGCACACGAGCTTTTATCTATCTTCGGCTTTACTGCTGAAAACTTCGAGAAAGTTATCAAAGAAGAACTTAAAAAGAAATAATCATATAAATTAGGGCAGAGGAGAAATCCTCTGCCTTTTTTGTTTGTAAAAGTTTATATTTTGTGGTAAAATGACACTTGGTGATTATATGAAAAAACTGGCGGTTGCACTCATTGTGGTTGCAGGTACGCTGTGGGGCGTTATCGGATACTTTGTGCGCAGATTAACCGATATGGGTCTTGATTCGATGCAGATTGTGTGTATCAGAATGAGCGTATCGGCTATTTTGTTCACACTTTTTGCACTTGTTTTCAGGCGTGACCTTTTTAAAATTAAATTAAAAGATATATGGTGTTTTTTAGGCACAGGAGTGTTAAGCGTCGCGACATTTTCTTTCTGTTATTTCAAAGCGATTGAGCTAAGCTCGCTATCACAGGCGTCTGTACTACTTTACACAGCACCGATATTTGTTATGCTTTTTTCTATAGTGCTTTTTAAAGAAAAGCTGACGGTTGTAAAGTGTGTTTCGCTCGTGCTTGCGTTTTGCGGGTGCCTTTTTGTGACGGGAGTTTTCGATTTCACAGAAAGTTTTAATATGCTAGCTGTTGTATTCGGTTTGCTTTCGGGCGTGTGCTATGCGCTGTACTCGATTTTCTCGCGACTTGCGCTAAAAAGAAACTACAGCCCACTGACGATTACGCTGTATACGTTTATTTTTTCAGCAGTAGCTTCTATTTGCGTTATTGATGTAAAGCCCGTTGTTGATGTAATGACAAAAAGTGCGGGTGACTTTTTCTTCTGTGTGCTGTTTGCGGTTTTATCGAGCGTGTTGCCGTATGTGTGCTACACCGTAGGACTTAAGTATGTAAAAGCGTCGACAGCGTCGATAATCGCGTCGGTTGAGCCTGTGGTTGCGACTGTGACGGGTGCGATCTTATTTTCAGAAGCGGTAGATTTTCCGTTTGGATACATAGGAATTGCGTGTGTAATTCTTGCGATTGTGCTGATAAACATAGCACCGAAAAAAGTAAAATAAAACAAAAAAGCGGAGGCACTTTCGTGTCTCCGTTTTCTTATATACAGTATATATTTAAGTCCCAGCACGGAATGTACGGATGTTTTCGAAGATAGATTTCATACTCGCTGTTTTGTCTGTGAATTTCGTTTATGAGAGTGAAAAAATCCGAATTTGTGTGGTATGCTGCACAGTTGAGTTTAGGTTTTTTAGAAAGTGTATCAAAAGATTTTTCAAGCATCTTATGTTCCATACCCTCAATGTCGATTTTGATGTACGAGAAGTCTTCGTAATTGTTGCTTAGTTCATCGAGCGTAACAGTTTGTACTTCCACGCCGTTTTTATCGTTAAGCACACTCTGACGTCCTGAGCCTTTCGAAACGAGTACAGTTTCACACTTATTGCTAACACCCATATTAAGAGGAGTGAAGTTTTCTAAAGATTCGCAGTTTTCTTTGAGTTTATTATAGTTTTTATAGTTTGGTTCGATTGCAACGATTTTATCATAAGCGTTTACATAGTGTAGAAACTCGTCGACTGTGTCGCCGCGATAAGCACCTAAATCAAGGTAGGATTCACTATCACTAAGCTTTAAAATATTGTGGAATGCTTCGTCTTTTTCGCTTTCGATAGAGTCTAAATATTCAAGCTTACCGCTGTATAGAAAGTTAAGTGTACCAGTAAACACTTCCTTTGATTTCTCGTCAGCGAGCAAGGAATAAGCACTCTCGATTTCGTTTTTGTACTTATTAAGAAAGTAGTCATCGACCACTTCGTTTGTGTAAACGGGCACAGACGGAACAAAAAGCGGGTGCTTGGACGCGACATATTTAATGTGTGCTATAACATCAGGTAGAGAAGAAGCGAAGCACAGAGCAACTGTAAATTCACCGAATTCTTCTTCAAAATCGGACATCTTCTTTACAGTAAAGCCTCTGAAATTCTGGTATCTGACGAAATCGTCACTCGCCATAACACCGCTACATTTTATATTCCGTTTGAGGAATTCGTCGAGCACCTTATCGGCGCCGTTTCCCATTCCGTAGAGTATGACGGGGTGGTCGCTGCATTTCAGCGTGTCCCACACACTAGGATTTTTATCTAACATAAGTCTCCTTTAGCCGTGACATGACTGGCACCATGAGTAACCACTGTTCAGCGCTTCGTCGGCTGTATCAAAATACACTTTGTTTTTATTATTCATATTCTCGACGCTAGCACAGCTCGGGTAATGAAGCTTTTTGCTGTTTTTGTTGCCGATGTAGGTATTGTGTGACTCGTAAGAATCGCCATTATTTGAAGGGATTGTGTCTTCTTCTATTTGAGGCTGTGTCGCTTGTTCAACTACTTTGTCTGTGTTAACATACGCAAAAGTGATGTTTCGTTTGTCGGAGAAAGCAACTATAGTAGACAGCTCGTCGGTGCGATAAATAGTGATACCGCGAGCGTTTAAGTTGCCGAGAGTCTCTAAGTGTGGGTGGCCGTAGTCGTTGCCCTTACCGCACATAATAACTGCGTAATCAGGAGAAACCGCGTCTAAGAAAGCTTCAGAGCTTGAAGTTGTAGAGCCGTGGTGTCCGACTTTCAGCACATCAGCTTTAAGGTTTGTATTTTCCGCTAACAGCTCTTTTTCAGCAAAGGTTTCCATATCTCCTGTAAACAGGAAGGAGTTATCTCCGCACACAGCTTTAACGATTACAGAGTAGTCGTTGTAGTTGTCGTAGTCACTGCCGACAGGACCTAAAATTTCGAAAAAAGACTCTCCGAAGCTGTAGGTGTTGCCAACTACCGCGTCGATGTAATTGCAGTTTGTTTCGTCTACTGCGAGAAGTACATCAACCCATGTTTTTGTCTGCTGGTCAGTTTCAGTAGTGATAAAATTCTCGCACTCAAAAGTGGTGATTACATCAGTAAGACCGCCACAGTGGTCAGAGTGCGGGTGAGTAGCTATTACATAATCGAGCTGTGTAATTCCGAGGGTTTTTAGATATTCACACACAGTAGGGCCGTATTCTTTTTCACCTGCGTCGATAAGGACATATTCGTCGTCTGACTCGAGCAGTATGCAGTCGCCTTGACCGACGTCGATGTAGTGCGCAGCAAGCGAGTGCTCGGGTGCGTTTTCGAGCATTTCGATAGGGTTGTTGGAGTTTTCAGGTGTTGATTCACACGCAAAAAGTGTGAAAATAAGTATCGCACATGTCAATAAAGCAAGTATTCTTTTGTGCATAATATCGCCTCCGTTGGTACTTTTATATAATAAATATACTATAAAACAAGTGCTATTTCAACAAACTTCAGGATAAAATTTGCAAACATCATAAAAATGTGCTACAATATACCAATGAGGTGATTTTATGTCAAACGGTTACCGATGTAAATACGAAATTGTCACCGCGGATAACAATCTTCCAGGCAAGGTGATGCTTTACGAAAAGTCGGGTAGCGAGTGCTTTACAAATAAGCACTGGCACAAGAATCTCGAGATTGATTTCATAGTAAGAGGCAGAATGTGGACAATGCAGAATAACGTTGACCGCGATATCAGCGACGGAGAGTACGTTGTTGTTAATAGCGAGGATGTCCACCAGACCTGCGGTAAAGAGCCTAATGAAAGAGTGAAGTACCTCGTTGTACTGTTCTCATATAACTATATTAAGGCTTATTTCGAGGACTTCGAGAATTATACTTTTGATGTTGATAGAAACGAACAGGCCAAGCAGCGCATCGCACAGCTTTTGAAGGCTATTGTTTTCGAAATTGAGAACAAGAGCGAGTTTGCTGACCTGAAGATTTCGTGTGCAATGAGCCAGATTCTTATGATTCTTTTCACAAAGTGCAGGGTGAAGAAATCAAGTGCTATTGACAGAGAACCTACCGATGACCTCGAGTATGCTAAGAAAGCGATTGACTTCATCAAAGAGAACTTTAGAGAGAAGATTTCGCTTGAGGATATTTCGTCGTATGTCGGACTTACTCCGACGTATTTTTCGCGTTATTTCAGACAGAGTACGAGAAAAACATTCAAGAACTATTTGAATCTTGTTCGTCTTGAGCACGCGCTTCTTGATATTCAGAATAACAACGTGAGCGAGACCCACGCTGCGCTTACAAATGGTTTCCCTAGTGTTAAGTCGTTCATCGCTGTGTTCAAGAGTGTTTACGGCTGTGCTCCGAGTGAGTACGTGAAGATTTACCACGAGGTACCGCCGATTTCTGAAATCCGTAAAATTTAATATATGATATAAAAAACCGCTGAGGAATACTCTTCAGCGGTTTTGTTTGTTTTATAGTGTTTTTAGCTCACCTTTATATAGAAAAGGTCGAGTATTGTCTGCATAAGAGCATCCTGATCGACATAGAATTCTGCGTACTCACCCTTTTTGACTTTACCCTCGATATTTACAAATTCGATTTCAGATGCGGAATCGAGCATTGATAACGCGCTGGTTGTGAGATATGTCATCTTCGATGTGGTGAGATTTGTGGTTGAGTATTCAGCCACGATATTGTACAGACTAACGATGTTCGATGGTTTGCTCTTTATAGAATCCCAGATGGTTGAGATAAAAGCAGATATAAACTGCTTCTGTCGTGACATACGATCGTTGTTTGAATCGAGCTGTGTAAGGTCACGCGCTCTGATGTAGGCTATAGCGTCTTCGCCGTTTAAGGTGATAGTTTCTCCCGGATAAACTGTACGATAATAATGAGGTGAGAAAAACTCGGTAGTAGCAGTAACCTCTACTCCGCCGATAGCGTCGGTTAGTTCTTTGAGTGCACGCGTATCGAAAGAATAATATGTGTTAAGAGTTAATCCGTAGAGCAGACGTTCAAGACTGACAATAGTGTTTTCGCAACTTGTGTGAGCACCATCGCCGTAAGCGTAGGAAAGGCAAATCTGCATCGGCTCGGTATTAACGAATCCACCATCTTTGTTGTATACATTGACATCAACGATAGAGTCTCGTGATACGCCTAAGATTGTAACTTTATCTTTCGTGGTATCGATAACAGCGATGTAGATAGCGTCAGCCTGACCGCTTTCACCGATATATTTATCGGTTTTTGTGAAATCTTTTATGTCGATGCCCATAAGAGCAACGGTGGTAACCTTTTCGTTAAACGCGTAAGTTTCACCTTTGTACTTGATGGTTTTACCGCTGTCTTCAACCGATTCGACATCTTCAATTTCATCAACTGGCGGAGCGACTGTCATTTCGGAGTAGTCGTGCATCGCGATTTTACCTGTTTGGTTGAAGATGAGCACAGCACCTACACTAAGCACAAGTAAAGACGCTATAATGCAAAGAATAATGATGAGAATTTTAGTAACTTTTTTTCTCTTTTGCTTCTTCTTGTTGTGCGGTTGTGCATAAACAAAGTCAGCTTCATCGCCTTTAGAGTGAGTTTTTGCCTGTGGTTTTACTGAGTGTCTATTTTTTCGCTTTTTGCTCTTTTTTTCAGGGATGACGTAGTCAATACAGTCTTCCTCTGTAATATCTTCCTTTTGTGAATTGCTATTTTGAGTGTTCATATTAGGTGTTTTTCTGCCGAATTCATCGTTATACATCCTGTTCATCTACAAGCACCCCCTGTACAAGATATCTGACGTTTCCGCCACCATTCATACAAGTACTCAGCGTGATGATGTGGTCTTCTGTGCTGAGTTCTATGTCTTCGCGGACGTTACAGTAGTACGGACGCTCGACTAAGGTAGTGTCGAGGAACTGTCTGAAACTGGTTGACTCCTCCATATTAAAGGAATTTAAAAGATGACGGTCGTCGTACTGGTATGCGGAGTATATGAGGTAAGTGAAAACCTTGTCCTCAGTAAACACGAAAATAGTGTTGTTTTTATCAAAAAAGTCTATGTCGTTGAATTTGTGTAAAGTTGCGAACATAGAGCCGTTGAGCATATTGTGGCCGTAAAGCACGGTGACAGGGTCCGAAAAATCACGGTCGTTCTTTTTCTCAGTATAGATGGTGCCTGAAAACTGGTAGTTCTTGTAGACATTATGAGTGAGATAAAAACTGTCATCAACATTTTGCGAGCTTTGGGCTACAGGGTAGTCGACGTTTGTGTTAGGGATGTAAATCCACGCGTAGATGTCTTTGTTGATGCTTTTAAGCTCTTTGAAATCGACAAAGTCGTTTTCAGGAAGAGAAGCTGTTTTATATGGGAAGCGTTCGGTCGGAGCCTGTGTTTCTTCTACAGTTTCTGAAACTTCGGTCTCAAGAGCGGTAGCTTCGGTAGATGGCTGTCTCGACATAGAGTCGTCAGGAGCAATAAAAAAATACCACACGAGAAATCCCGTACACAAAACACATACGAGTAAAGAAATTATAAGTATAACGACCCACGTGGTCTTATTCTGTTTCTTTTCCATAATATACCTCGAAATTCAGACAAATTAAGTTTAAACGCAAATATACACTATAATTATACAATATCGGTACACGCGATGTCAATTAAACCAAGGTGAAAGATACTGTGAAAAAAAGAAAAGCCGCTGAAAAACTCAGCGGCTTTAGTTACGATGTTAATCAACCTTTGATTTTCTTAACAGCAACTACAGAAGAAGCAGCAGCCATTAAAAGAGCGAATGTGCCGTAAAGAACAGCAGCGTCGCCTGTCTGTGGTGATGTAGGTGAACCTGATGTATCGCCGTCACTAGGTTTAGCAGTAGGGCTAACCTCAGCAAAAGCAGGCATAGCGCACATCATGATCATCATAACAGCAACAAGAGCGATAGCTAAAAACTTTTTCATAATAACTCCTCCAAATTTATATAAGATAAAACAACTTACAATTAGATATAATGAGTATATCACAGCATTTTTAAAAAGTAAAGTGATTTTTATACAAAAAACGAATATATTTTTTGTGCATTTTGATTGAATGGCTTTTTAAAAAAAGATAAACACAGCGGTTTGTTGGCTAAAATAGAGCTGTGCTGTGCTTTTTTTCACAAAAACAGGGTATTAATTTCTATACTTAAAGTTACTTAAAACTCTTTATTTATGCGATTTTCTATGGTAAAATAAAAATGTAAAAATGACGGCGTGTATTATATGTTTACACGCACGTGCAAATTTAGGTTGTAAACAAAAAAATATTCGGAGGAATAAGTATGAAAAGATTTACTGCTGTTTTACTTGTAGTACTGATGCTTACTTCTGTCTTTGTATGCTCTTTTGTAACATCGACAGCTGCCAGCTCGGTTACTCTCTCGTATAGTTTCACAGGCGACGAGAAAGCAGAAGCAGGCTTTGCTGAGGGTACTATCAGCCTTAAGGTTACTAGCAGCGCAGACGCTGGTAATTACTACCTTTACTGGGCTGATAACACAAAAGCTCTCACAGGCTACCGCCAGATTGCTACATTAAACGTCGCAAACGGTGCGACAGGCACATACAAGATGCTTGACCACACTGCTATCCCACCGCAGGCAACACAGGTTGTCGCTTTTAAATCAAATGCTGCTCCTGCTAACAAGAATGTCTCAAACGCTGCGGCTACATATGCTATTCCTAGCAATAAGCGACTCACAGATACAACAACTCTGTACACCTTCGGTGCTTTTTCTGACCCACAGCTCGCTAACGATTCTTACGGTTCAGGAAGCTATCCACACGATGAGACTCATCTTGCTAAAGCTTTCGAGACTTTTGCAACAAGAAATGTTGATTTCTTAGTATCATCAGGCGATATCGTAAACGACCAGAATGGTGGCGTTACATACGCTCAGGAGTATCAGCGTTATCAGAAGATTCTCGCTGACTCATCATTTGCTAACCCTGTATGGGAAGCAAACGGTAACCACGACGTTCACGTTAACTGGAAGAGCTCTTCTCCTGTACTCAATAAGCCTTTCGTTATGGGTACAGGTATCGACTCAAAAGCTGCTTCTATCAAAGCTAACAAAGCTTACTTCGAGATGACTGAGCCTGTTACAGGTGACCATTTCATCTTTATGGCACAGGAAGGTGGCTTCTACACAAATCAGGGCAACCAGTTTTCTGACGCTCAGCTTACTTGGCTTGAGGGCCTTTTAAAGAAGTACGCTAACGACGGTAAGAATATCTTCATTATGGAGCATGCTAACGTTGAAGGTTGGGGCAGTGGTGATAAAGCAACAAGCCCTTACTACTACGACCTCGGTATGAAAAAGTCCCAGACAAGCACAGCGAAATTTATTAAGCTTATGGAGACTTACAAGAAGTGCGTTATTATCACAGGTCACACACACTTAGAGCTTTCTGCTCACTTAAACTATTCTGACAACAACTCCACTTCCGCTGTTATGATGCACAACAGTGCTATCGGCGGTGTAAGACGTCTCATCAACGGCTCTGTAAACAGAGATCCTGTACTTGGCTTGAGTGAGGGTTATTTAGTTGATGTTTACGAGGATTGTGTAATCTTCAACGGTGCTAACCTCTATTCAAACGAGATTATGCCTGACTGTACATACATTATCCCTGTATCAACTTCTGCAAACGAACAGCCAACAGAGAAGCCAACAGAGAAGCCAACAGAGAAGCCAACAGAAAAGCCAACAGAGAAGCCAACAGAAAAGCCAACAGAGAAACCTACTGAAGAGCCAACCGAGAAGCCAACAGAGAAGCCAACTGAAAAGCCAACAGAGAAACCTACTGAAAAACCAACACCTACAGATCCAAGCTGGTTATGTTATGGCGATGTAAACTTTGACAAACAGGTTGCTGTTGCAGACGCTACACTTATTCAGCGTCACGCTGCTTTAATCAGCATGCTTTACGATGAACAGCTCGTTAATGGCGATGTTAATGGCGATGGCGAAATCGCCGTAATTGATGCAACTTATATCCAGAGATTTGTTGCAAAAATTATCAGCAAGTTCCCGGTAGAAGAAAAAGCTAAAAAGTCAGTAGCTGTAACTGCTGCAGGCGATGTAGCTTCGCTTCTTACAACAGCTAAATCTGACCTTTCAAAGTACTACACATACTCTTCATTTGACCAGTATATGAAGCTTAAGAAGGTTGTAAAAGAGCTCGAGAAATCAGGCGACAAGTCACAGGCAGCTTACGATAAATTGAACGCTGCTCACGTTGAGTTCAAGAATATCTTAGAAGCCCTCGGTGCCGCTACAGGCGCTACAATCGATGTGTATTTCACAAACATTCCTAACTGGTCAAATGTCAACGCTTACGTGTGGTCAGGTTCAACACCTAAGGTTGCTTGGCCGGGTGAAGCTATGACTTATGTTGAGACAAACTCACAGGGTCAGAAGGTATACAGATATACAATCGAGACAGGTAAGTACACAAGCATTATTTTCAATAATGGTTCCGCTCAGACAGTAGACCTCTCACTTTCTAACACAAACAACGAAGGATTCTACACAACAACACAAAGTAACGGTAAGTACAACTGTGCTACTTACACTTACGGTGAATAAGAATAAAGGTTAAATATAAGGGCGTCGGTTACGGCGCCCTTTTACTTGTATTTTTTATGTGTTTGCTATATAATGTACGAGTTAACTCTTAGTATGGGGTGTTTAAGGAAATGATAAGGAAAATACTGCGCTCGAGGTTTTTCCTCGGTGCTGTTCTGATTTTAATCCAGTTTGTACTAATAATGGCGTTTTTTATATGGGTGTCCGACGTTATATGGCCACTTGAAGTGCTGACATGGGGATTTTATGCCCTTACTCTGCTTTATGTAATCAACCGCGACGAGATTCCCGAGATGAAAATGCCGTGGCTGATTATTATGATGGTTTTACCGTTTGTCGGGGCGTTCTTGTTCTTGCTTTTGTCTAACAACAAAGCTAGCCGCAAAGAGTACCAGCGTTTCGAAAAATCAGCCCGAAAAATCGCTACTCATTTAAAGCAGACGAAAAATATTGAAAAGCTGAAAGAACTCGACAAAGACGCGTATATGCAGGCGAGATTTCTGTACTCAGCCTCGAGAATGCCGATTTTTGACAAGTCAAAAACTACATACTACGAAATAGGTGAGAAGTTTTTTGAGGGTTTAGTTTCTGAACTCGAAAGTGCGAAACAGTACATTTTTATGGAGTACTTCATTGTACAGGAAGGTGTTATGTGGGACGCTATCCACGAGGTGCTTTTGAGAAAAGTCAGAGAGGGTGTTGATATCTATATGATGTACGACGACCTCGGATGTATTGTGACCTTGCCTGATAACTACTACAAAAAGCTCACCGATGAGGGGATTCACTGTGTGCCGTGCAACAAATTCAAGCCGATTTTGTCGCATATTCACAACAACCGTGACCATAGAAAAATCACTGTTATCGACGGTAGAGTGGGTTTTACCGGAGGTATAAATTTAGCTGATGAGTATATCAACGCATTTGAGAAGCACGGTCACTGGAAAGATACCGCAGTGAAAATTGAGGGTGAAGCGGTTAAAAACCTTGTTGCACTTTTTATTTCACTGTGGAATATGCAGGATGTAAAACCGCTTGATTGTGATAAGTATCTTTTGCCTATCGATGGTGGTGATTGTGGTCAGGGCTATGTTATTCCGTTTGGCGACTCGCCGAGTCCTATTGATACCGAAGACGTCGGCAAGACAGTTTATATGAATATTCTAAACTGTGCAAAAGACTACGTGTATATCTGCACTCCGTATCTTATCTGTGACAGAGAGCTTATTAACGCGATGTGTATTGCGGCTCGAAAGGGAGTCGATGTAAGAATTATTACTCCGCACATTCCGGACAAAAAAGCGGTGTTTACGATGACCCGCTCGAATTACTCTAAGCTAATTGATGCAGGTGTAAGAGTGTTTGAATATACCCCAGGGTTTATTCACGCGAAGAGCTTTGTGTGCGACGATAAAATTGCCGTGTGTGGTACGATTAACCTTGACTACCGCTCGCTCGTTCACCACTTCGAGTGTGGTGCGTGGATGTATAATACCGAGAGTATTATAGATATGAAAAACGACTACATAAAGACTCTTGAGGTTTCACAGGAAGTCTCGAAAAAAGAAGCGAGATTTACATTCTTTAACCGAGTATTCGCTGAGATTATGAAAGTATTCTCACCGCTTCTATAAAAAATAAAGGCACTCTGGAGACAGAGTGCCTTTTGTTGTGTATTTATAAAAGCTATCAGTAACCTAAGCCAAAAGCCAAAGCTTCAGGGAAGTATACAGCCCAGAAAATTTCGTTGTGTCGAGCGTCGTTATCGACTACAGTTTTTAAAAGCTCTGATGGATAGCCTTTTTTCTCCATCCAACCCTGCATAGCAACAGCGCTAGGATAGAGCTCCTGCTCTAAAGAGTCGTTTTTAGAGTTGCCGTTGAAGAAGTAAATGCGTGGAAGTTTTGAACTATCAGTAAAGTCGAATTTCGAGAGGTATTTCTCCCATGTAGCGTCGTTATAAAGTAAAAACGCAGGGGATATAGCACCGATATAGTCGAATTTATCTATATGCTCCATACCAATGTAGAATGACTCGATACCGCCTGATGATGAACCTGCGATACCGCGGATAGAGTTGGTGTTGTAGTTAGCGTCAATGTAAGGGATGACCTTTTCAACTACGAAGTCAGCATACGCTTCGCCTGTACCGTTTCTGAAACCGCCGTTGTTATACTGAGGTACAACATCACCGATATCAGGAGTAAGTTCGGAGTCACGTTTTGAGTTAGCGTTATCGATACCAACTACGATGATACCATCACCGCCGTTTTGCATATATGAAAGAACTGTTTCGTCAACTTCCCACTCGTACTGTGAGCAGTTTTCGTCGTTACCGAAGATGTTCTGGCCATCGGTCATATAAAGCACGGAGTACTTCTTGTCCTTATCATTTGCATCGTAGCCGACAGGAGTCCAGATAGTGATACGCTTGTTGTAACCCGCGCTGTACTCGAGGTTAACCTGTTTGATTGTACCCTCTTTGTTCTGACCGTAAGGATACACACCTACGATGTGTTTCAGACTAGCGTTGTCGTTAGTCATAATGAAGTAACCTGAGTTTGCAACAGTGAGAGGTGTGTCGGTTGTCTGTTTTGAGCCGTTATTAAAGATAATACGGTCGTATTTTGATGTGTCAACCTGCATTGAATATACAGACTCACCGTAATCATTAACGGTATAGTTTGTCATAGTGACACCCGGCCATTCAGCCAAAGGTTCGCCTGTTTCGTTGTCGTAGATATATGCGTTTACAGTTTTCCAGTTTTTGTTATTAGAGAAGTGAATAGTGATTACAGGGTCAACTTTGTTTTCGCTAGGAGCCACAGTTTCATCCTCCTGTGCAGGGAATTTGTCAATAATTTTAGCACACAATTGTTGAATAGTAGTAGCGTCGGTGATAGAAACACTATCGTCGCCGTTGACATCGGCATTTTCTAGCTGTGTCTGTGAAAGATTTTCAGATTTTGCGAGATGTCGCTGAATAACAGTAGCGTCCACAACGTCGACGCTTGAGTTCAAGTCAACATCACCTAAATGTGTAGCTGCACTTGCAGAAAAGCAACACATAGCGACTGTTAAGCAAAATAAAACCGTAGATAAAACAATAGTGAATAAGGATTTTCGCATAATAATACCTCCGATACAACTGTTTGATTTAATTGTATCATCTAAAAATGTGTAGTTCAATAGGAAATTCAAATTTTGTTCACTCATTATTTGTTGACAAGATAGAAGTAAATTTGATATAATTTTTACACGTATAATCGGGATAATATTATCCTATGACAAGTTTTTAAGGTGAAACTTATGGGAAAGTTTTTTAATCGTAAAAAAATAGATAAAGGTATTAACGAGTACTATGGTATAGAAGAGGAAAGAGCTCCGAAAAAGCTTAAGTTTTCTATGCTGGTTGTTGTTGCGCTTGTTTTGGTTTTTGCTGTTATTGCGACTATTTTTTGCATCAATCTGAACAACAACTCGTTCAAGAAATTTCATCGCGCGTCAATAAAGAACTTTGAAAGTTCTAGTTTTGAGTATGAGGTTACTGCGGGTGTAAATGGTGAAACTTATATGAGCTATGACGGTGCTCTTGAATTTGATTTAAGCGACCAGATTCTCGAGTCACAGTACCACGCTGTGTACACCGATTATGAATACGACGCTGTTTCCTATGCACACAAGGCTCAGGCTTACAGAGGTAACTACTACGGCGGTAAATGGACTGTAGAGGAATATACAGAAAAAGCACTCGACTTCTTCTCGTTTTATAGAAGTTATAAAAAAGGCGAGTTTGACGCGGGTGCGCTGGTTCGTTTTACTGAAACTAACGATGTCTTCAGAGCAGTACAGCTTAAAAACAGCATTATGGCTACTATAGAAGAGCTGTCTAAACCTACCGCATTAAACAACATACTTCATCAGAAGATAGAGAATATACAAGATGGCACAGTGTATACCTTTACTCCTGAAATGGATGAGCTTACGGCTATAGTCACAAGAAACATAGCTTCTGCTTACTCGAGTGCGAAAGAGTATAACGAGGTCAAAGAACGAATTGACGAAAGTATGACTAATCTGGAAAATGCTCAGACTACAGTTTCTTACACTATCAGTCGTGATAAGTATCTGACCGATATTGTGATTGAACACATTGTTAATGGGGACAGATACGATATAAAAATAAAGATGATCAATTTCTCAGAAGCTGAGGCCGAAATCGCAGAGGGATTTCTTACTGCAGTAGGTGTTGAGTAAGAAAGTACAATATATAGAAAAGGGGTGAGGATTTGAAGAGAAGCGTAAAAATCGAGTATGGATGTTGCTGTAACGTAGGTAAAATCAGAAAAAACAACGAAGATAATTTTTTCTGTGCCGGTGTCTTCAGATCTGATCCTGATTCAAACGAAGAGTGCGTTACAAGTGGTGTGGTAAGTTCGCTTGATAACGAGTTGTTCGCTGTATTTGACGGTATGGGCGGTGAAGCATGCGGCGAGGTCGCGTCTTTTATCGCAGCGCAGCAGAGCGCGTTTTTCTGCGAAGATAAGAATGAGTACGAGGAATACCTCTACGAGCTGTGCGAGATTTTAAACGAACGTATTTTAGAAGAAACTAAGGCGAGGTCGCTTGTGCTTATGGGTACAACCTGTGCGATGATTCAGTTTTTCAAAGACGAGATTTATATCGCAAACGCAGGTGATAGCCGTATTTATAAATACAGTAAAAATAAGCTCGAGCAGATTTCTCAGGACCACGTTGCTCACGGCTACGGCGCTAAGGCTCCGCTGACTAAGTTTCTGGGGACTCCAGACAAGAATGGAGTATCTCCGTACATCGCACGCGGTGCGTACAAAGTAAACGATGTGTTCATACTTTGTACTGATGGTGTTTATGATATGCTGGGTGAAGACATACTAAAAGAGCTTATTGATGTTAAACGCAGTATGGCAGACATCGCGAAAGATATTGTAAACACTGCGGTAGAGCGCGGTGGCGTTGACAATGCGACAGTTATTTTGTGCAAAATAAGTAAGTAGAAATACGCGATTAGGATAGATAAAGGAAGATGTGCTATGGCATACAAGAATGACAAAACTAAAAACAGAAGACGTTATCGTTCGCGATATCGCTCTGCTCACAATTATAAACAGCAACGCTCTTCGTCGTCTAAAGCGGCGGTGCTTGTCGCTGTGCTCACCTTTGTGGTGATTGCTTCACTGGTTGTGGTGTTCACTTTCGGCGACAGCATTTATACAATGCTTGATAACGCGTTAAGTGAGATTACCGCTACAGAAGCACCGACAGCGGCGCCTACAGAAAAGCCGACAGAAAAGCCTACTGAAAAGCCAACAGAGCCACCGACTGACCCTCCAGTACAGCAGGACGAGCAGTTTATGCAGTTGCTTTCTCTTAACAATATGAAAGAAAGTGATATTAAGGGCAGTCAGCTTGTGTTTGTTGATGCTGATGAAAGCACGCTTACATGTAAGGTTTACTGCTACGAGAAGAATAGTGATGGTGTATGGGCACAGGCTATCGGTCCGTTTGACGGATTTATCGGTGAAGCAGGTATCGACGAGTTTGTTTCCCCTTACGAGAATAAAACTCCAACTGGTGTGTTTGCTATCGAGTATGCTTTCGGTACACAGTATAATCCTGGCACAGGACTTGACTACAGCCAGTTCACGATTTACGACTACTGGATTACTGACCCTGCATCTATAAACTACAACCGTTGGATGACAAGCAGTGAAAACAAGGACTGGGAGAGCGCACAGTGGCTTTATGAATACACAAGGTCATATCCTCACGCTATTGTTTTCGACTACAACCGCTCAAATGTTGACCGCTCACAGGGTTGTGCGAAGTTTATTCACGTAAGTGAAGCACAGACCTACGGCGGTATCGGTATTTCAGAGCCAGAAATTGAGGCATTACTCTACTGGCTTAACGCCTCATCTACTCCGTACGTTTGTATTTCAAAGTAAATAAAAAATTAAGGCTGGCGAGAAACTCGTCAGCCTTTTTGTTTGTTAGTTTTTAAGTTTTTCTTTTTTAGTTGGGAGCTGTGCAAGAACGATTGCTGCAAAAACAACCACACAGCCGATTATTTCAACAGGGGCTAAAGCTTTGTTAAGCAGTACCCATCCGCCGAGCGCTGCAAAAACAGACTCTAAACTCATAATAATCGAAGCGACAGTCGGGTTGTCGGAGTACTTCTGTCCGATAATCTGGAGTGTATATCCTACACCCGAGCTCATAAGACCGAGGTAAAGGATGTAGCGTGAAGCCTGCATAATGCTCTCAAGCGACGGTCGCTCGAAAATCACCATAAGCACGAGTGACAACACACCGCAGGTGAGAAACTGTAGTGCTGCGAGCTTTACTCCGTCAACTCTGTCGATAAAATGGTCGACGCATAAAATCTGGAATGAGAACGACACCGCACAGCACAGCACGACAACGTCTCCGAGATATATGCCCGAAATACCGCTTGAGCCACACAGCAAGTAAAGTCCCAAAATAGCGACCAAAGCGCTCAGCCACACGTTAAGTCCGACTTTACGCTTAAAGAAAAGTCCTAGTATCGGTACAAAAATAACGTATAAAGCGGTTAAGAATCCGCTACGTGCAGAAATAGCCGCGTCGCTTGGATACAGCGAGATACCAAACTGCTGAATGTTTGATGAGATACATAAAAAAGTACCGCACAGCACACCCGCAGTAATAAGCAGTTTTCGGTCGGCTTTTGTGCGTTCAAGCACAGGACGTCCGCTCTTTTTCGATGTTATTAGTATGAGCGGAATAAGAGCAATAACCGCTACAAATGAGCGCAACGCATTTACAGTAAAAGTACCGACATATTGAGCTGCTTGTTCTTGTGACACAAACGCAACACCCCACACGAGTGCCGCTGTGAGCAAGGCGAGATTTGAGAAAATCTTTCTTTTGTTCATATTATCCTCCATTTTCCTTAAGAATGATACAGTAAAAATCGAAACGTGTCAATATCTAGTAATATTTGTGTTGAAAATTTCAATATTTAGTGTTATAATGACGCTATATTTAAGCTTTTTATGGAAAAAACACGATTTTTGCATAGTTACTCTATTGGAGGTAGTTTATGAAAAAATTTATGATTATCAGCGCTGTTCTGATTATTATAGCGGGTGCTGTGTTTTCTTTCAGTCTTTACCACTATTTTGATGTAAAGAATAACGAAGCGACCGCTGACCAGATGGTGCCTGAAAAAACTGACGACAAAAAGGAAGATAAAAAAGAGGAGAACGTAAACGCAGAAGTTCCGGCAGAGTTTCTCGACGGCGGTATTTTCTCTAAGAATTATGATAAAGCGTATCAGGACACTTTAGCTATGACAAACGAGCAGATGGTAGCACAGCTCATCATCGGAACTTGTCCGACAGACGGTAGTGGTAGCTCGAAACTCGACAAGGTAGCTCTTGGCGGTTACTACTTCACAGATGAAAACTTCACTTCGCTTTCTAAAGAGCAGATTAAAACTCAGCTTGATTCATACCAGAAGAAGTCTAAAACCCCGATGATTTTAGCGGTTGAAGAAGAAGGCGGTGCGGTTACTGCGCTTAGCGATTTAGATGCTTTTCCTGATGAAGATTTCTACTCACCACGCGAGATTTTCGCTGAAAAAGGACTCGCAGGGTTACAGGATAGCGAAACACAGAAAGCACAGATGCTTTCTTCTGTTGGTATCAACTTAAACCTTGCTCCTGTGTGTGATATGGCGGAAGATTTCACTCAGATTATGTACTCGCGTTCACTTGGAGGTACTGTAGAGGAAACTTCACAGTACGTAAAACATACTACACAAATCAGTCAGGGCAAGGGCGTATCAGTTGCGCTCAAGCACTTCCCGGGTTACGGAACAATTCCTGATACTTACCTTCCTGTTGTTACTGACGACAGAGAAGCAAGTACTTTTGAGTCACGAGATTTTCTCCCGTTTAAAGCGGGTATCGACTCAGGTGCACACTGTGTACTGATGTCCAATATCTTAAACACAAAGCTCGACCCTAACTGTATAGCGTCATTGTCTGATTACACTCACACTATACTTAGAAACGAGCTGAAATTCACAGGACTTATTATTACAGATAACTTAAATAATGCAGACTACAGCGAGTACGCAAACGGTAAGGATGTTTATGTTCAGGCGGTGCTTGCGGGAAACGATATGATTATGGTTGATGATATCGACTCTGCGTATAACGCGATATTAAACGCTGTAAACGACGGCACAATCAAAAAGGAAACTGTTCAAAAAGCTTGTATGCGAGTTTTAGCTTATAAGTACACAGCAAAGATTATGAAATAAAAAGAAGCTCCGAGTTTTCTCGGAGCTTTTCTTATTAGAAAAAGTTTATAATGCTTTCTTTGTCTGCGATAATCTTGCCTTGTGCGTAGTTTGGTCTTCCGCCACCTTTGCCGTTAAAGCTTGAGTTTAACTCTTTTACTTTATCGCGGACATCGAGTGTGGAGCTAGCTACTACGTATGAGAAGTCGCCGTTTTCACCCTCACAGAAGAAGGCGACGAGTTCTGACTTATCTGTATTTTCGTTGACGAGTGCTCGCATATCGTCAAAAGACGCACCTTTTGTAAATCCTAAAATCACGTTGTCTTTTGTGATGATTTCAAGGTTGGCTTTAGAAAGTTCTGCGTTTAATCTGTTGATTTCAGCTTTTAAAGTGCCAACTGTTTCGTGGTCTTTAAGCACAAACTCGTTGACTTTTTCCCTAGGAGAAGAGAGCGTGTGCATCAGCTCTTTTGTGTTGTCACAAAGAGTGGAGTAATCGAGGAATGCGTTTATACCGCACACCATAGTCAGGCGCATGCCGCCTTTGTACTGGATGTAGTCGATGATTTTAATTAAACCGATCTCACCGGTGCGGTGAACGTGAGGTGCACAGCACGCGCAGGTGTCGTAACCGTCGATTTTTACAAGTCGTACTCCGTTTTCTAAATCAAGCTTACTTCGGTATGTCAGATTTTTAAGTTCCTGCTCTTCAGGATAGTAGGCTGTAATTTCGCGGTTTTCGTAAATCGCCTTGTTAGCGATAAGCTCGACTTTTTTAATATCTTCGTCAGTAAGCATTCCGCTAGGGTCAAGTGTGAGTGTTTTTTCGCTCATATGAAAACCGAGATTGTCATAAGAAAAAAGAGTGTTGATGATACCTGAGACTAAATGTTCACCTGTGTGCCTCTGCATACGCGCAAAGCGGGTATCCCAGTCAAGCTCGCATTTAACAGTTTCGCCTGTAGACACGCTTTTTTTTAGAGTATGTGTTATAACTTCGTCTTTAATCTGTACGTCTGTAACCTCTATGCCGTTAATAGTGCCTTTGTCGGCCTGCTGACCGCCACCCTCAGGGAAGAAAGCGGTTTTATCTAAAACTACAGCGTAGCCGTTTTTGCACTCTTCACACGAAATAACAGTCGCTTCGAATTCTTTTATGTAAGCATCGTTTTCGTAAAGTTTAATAGTCATTTTGTTCACCTTTATAGTAGTGATAATAAGCAGGACCGCCGAAAGAGGGCGGTCCTGTGTGATTTAGTTTTTGAGTTTTTCGATAAGCATAGCGCGGATAACGCCAGGGTCGCCAGAGCCTTTAAGCTCTTTCATACAAGCACCGAAAATAGCCATTAACGCTTTTTCTTTACCTGCTTTATAGTCAGCTACTGCCTGTTCGTTTGCTTCGATAGCCTTGTCGATAACAGACTCGATCTGTGAATTATCAACTTCTACTAAGAAGCCCTGTTCTTCAACGAATTTTTCAACATCAGCGCCGTTTTCGATAACTGCGATGAGAGTTTTCTTCGCAGCACCACGGTTGAGCTTACCTTCGTCAACTTTCTTGATAAGGAATGAGAGACCTTCTGCAGGAATTGCTAAATCCTTGAGCTTTAAGCCTGCTTTACGCAAGATACCCGCACAGTCGGTGAGAATCCACGCAGCAGCGTCTTTAGGATTGCAACCTAAAGCGATAACGTCGTCTAAAAGCTTTGCAACAGTGTGCTCAGACATAAGCATAGCGATTTCCTTATCAGAAATGCCTGCTTGTGAGTAGCTTTCAGCCTTTTCATCAAGTGCTACAGGTTTGTTTCTCTTGATCTCCTCGAGCCACTCGTCATCAATAACGATAGGCATTAAGTTAGGGTCAGGGAAGTAGCGATAGTCAGCTTCTGTTTCTTTGTTACGCATAGCAGAAGTTTTGCCACTTACGTCGTCGAAACGGCGAGTCTCCTGCACGAGTTCTTCGGTACCGAACTCTAAAGCATCCATATGACGCTGTGCTTCATATCGAATAGCGCGGTCGATAGCTTCGAATGAAGCCATATTCTTAATTTCTGTACGAACGCCGAATTCCTCAGTTCCTTCTTCTCTGACTGAAATGTTAACGTCGCAACGCATAGCACCTTCTTCACATTCGGAGATACCTGTGGACTTGAACATAGACTTCAGTTTTCCGAGGTAGGTAACAACCTCTTCAGGTGAACGGAAGTCAGGCTGTGTAACAATCTCGATAAGTGGTACGGAAGTACGGTTAAAGTCAACAAATGATGAGTTGCCACCGTGCACGAGCTTACCGGCGTCTTCTTCCATGTGAATCTGCTTGATGCGGATATCACGCTCACCAGCTGCTGTCTTTACTTTAACAAGACCGTTTACACAGATAGGATGGTTGAGCTGAGTAATCTGGTAAGCGCAAGGAAGGTCAGGATAGTAGTAGTTCTTTTTATCAAAAGTTGTGTAGCGGTTGATTTCGCAGTTGAGCATAAGACCTGCAGTAGCCGCGAGTTCAACAACGCGTTTGTTCATAACAGGGAGCATACCCGGCATACCCGAGCACGCAGGACAGACACAGTCGTTAGGCTCTTTAGGAGAGGAGTGTCCGCCACAAGAACAGAAAATCTTTGACTGAGTGTTTAATTCAACGTGGGTTTCAAGGCCGATAACGAGTTCATAAGCCATAATTATTCACCTTTCCTTTCCACGGATTTTGAGAGTGATAAGAGAGTGCTCTCTGAGAAATGATCACCGAGTAACTGTACACCATTTGCAGAGAGTGCAGGGATACCGATGAGGTTTGCTACTGCTGTGAACACGCTCTCTTTGTAAACCTTTGTGAAAGCCTCATTTATGTCGTATGCTTTATACTCAGCTTTACTGCAAACAGGAGTGAGTACAGCATCGTATGTCTCAAAGAGGGTTTTCATTTTATCAGCTACAACGCGTCTGATTTTCAGCGCTTTTTCGTAGCAGTCAGCATAACGTGTTTTAGAAAGCACGTCAGAGCCGTAGAGGATAACTGTCTTTGTAAGGAAGTTAAAGCCTTCACTACGTGAGTTCACGTAAAGCTCGTCGATATTTCTATAATTTTCGCTACGGTGGCCATACTTAACGCCATCATAACGTGAAACGTTGTTACATGTTTCAGCGCACATGAGAATCTGCCAAGCAGTGTTAGCTGTATCGAATAAATCAAGTGAGATTTCTTCTACGATAACGCCCTGTGCCTTTAAGCTTTCAGCGTATGCTGTAATCTTAGCTTTAACAGTATCGTCAGCTTTATCGAAAAGCTCTTTTACAATGCAGACTTTCTTTGAGTTTACGGCTATATTTGTATCGTAGGTATATTTTTCATCACGAAGAGATGTGCCGTCTTTTTCATCTTTTCCTGCGATAACAGTCATAATCTCAGCTACTTTGTCAGCGGACTTCCCATAAACACCGAGCTGTTCACCACTTGCCGCACATGAGATAACACCATAACGTGAAACTGTGCCGTAAGTAGGCTTTAAGAAGCTTACACCTGATAATGCAGCTGCACGACGACAAGAGCCGTTCATATCTACACCTAAAGCAGCTTCTACTTTACTATCTTTTACAAGCTCTGCGGCAGCACCCTTGAGTGTTTCGTTTTCATCAAACTCATTGTAGTAAGAAAACTCGCCGACTAAATCTAGAGCGAACTCGCCAACGTGAGTTTTACCTGAGATTTCATAGCCTGCTTTTTCGAGTCTTTCTACTGCTTCAGCAGAGAAAAGTGGCTTGTAGCCGTCTAAAATATGAGAACCGGCGGTAGAAAGAGCTTTCTTTACTAAAATAGTATCGTCAACTGCAATCTTGCCGTTTTCGTTAATAATTTCTGCGTAATACTTCATTTCTACTCACCTCACTTTACAAGTCGTGGTACAACCCAAGAGTCGTCACTGCGCTGTGGAGCACTTTTCAGTAACTCTTCGCGTGTGAAAGGCTGTACTCGTTTGTCTTCTCTTAAAATATTTGTCATTTCCATAACGTGAACCATCGGCTCAACAGAAGTTGTGTCAACATCTTTAAGAGCAGCTTCGAAAGTCTTCATCTGCTCAAAGATACCCTGCATTGTTGTTTCTTCTTCGTCAGTAAGGGAGAGCTGGTTTAATTGTTGGGAGTTTGAGAAAGTTGAACGCTTAGAAGAAGCAGCTTTTGCGCCACCTTTAGCAGAGCCACGGTTAGAGAGTGCGTTAGTAGTACCAAGCAGGTGAACGTCCTCTAACTGCTGGTCGGTTACTTCAGATGGAGCACCTAAAAGTAAATCCTGAGCGTTACCGTTAAGTGGGAACGCGATTACGTCTAAAATCTTTTCCTCGTCTGTGAGTAACATTACCATACGGTCGATACCAGGAGCCATACCTGCGTGAGGAGGTGCGCCGTACTGGAACGCAGTATATAAAGCGTTGAAACGCTTTTTGAGTTCGCTCTCTTCGTAGCCAGCAATCTCGAATGCTTTCTTCATAATCTCGATATCGTGGTTACGAACAGCACCGGAAGCAAGCTCGATACCGTTACATACGAGATCGTACTGGTAAGCGAGAACTTCTTCAGGCTTTTTATTAAGGAGTGAATCCATACCACCCTG
This sequence comes from Ruminococcus sp., assembly GCA_045532065.1. GTDB lineage: Bacteria > Bacillota > Clostridia > Oscillospirales > Acutalibacteraceae > Ruminococcoides. The sequence continues at coordinate 22,657 of JAZSFG010000141.1, forward strand.
TGGCATAGAGAACGGGTTGTGTGTGAAGATTGTTTCGCCTGTCTCTTCGTCTTCCTCAAACATCGGGAAGTCAACAACGAAGCAGAACTCAAACGCATCGTCTCTGATTAAATCAAGCTGAGTAGGGGAAGCAAGCCATGTACGGATCATACCTGCTTTTTTCTCAGTATCTGATTTCTTATCATCACAGATGAAGAAGAGAGTTTCACCTTCTTTAACGCCTGAAATTTCGGTGATTTCAGCTTTCTGCTCGTCACTTAAGAACTTAGCGATAGGACCTGCGAACACACCTTCCTTTAAGGTGATATAGCCGAGACCACCTAAACCGACTTCTGTTGACGTAGCATATTTAAGCGAGTCTTCGAAGAATTTTTTACTCTTGCCCTGACAGTTAGCGACAATACCTCTGACAGGCTTACCCTTAAATGCAGGGAAAGCAACGTTTGCGAAGAAATCTGTTAAGTCACAGATAATGAGTGGATTTCTTAAATCTGGCTTATCAGAACCGTATGTCATCATCGCATCAGCGTATGTGATGCGTCTAAAAGGCTTAGGAGTGATTTTCTTGTCGGAGAAAGTCTTGAATGTGTCGTAGATAACGTCTTCACAAATGTCTAAAACTTCTTCCTGTGTTGCGAATGCCATCTCAAAGTCGAGCTGGTAGAACTCACCAGGAGAACGGTCAGCACGAGCGTCTTCGTCTCTAAAACACGGAGCAACCTGGAAATATCTGTCAAAGCCCGATACCATAAGTAACTGCTTGAACTGCTGTGGTGCCTGTGGAAGAGCGTAGAACTTACCAGGGTGTTTACGTGATGGAACAAGGAAGTCACGAGCACCTTCTGGTGATGATGCAGTAAGGATAGGAGTCTGCATATCAAGGAAGTTTTTGCCTTCCATTAAGTTGCGTAAATGACGGATAATCTTAGAACGCATAACGAGGTTATGGTGGTTCTTTGGATTACGTAAATCGAGGTAGCGGTACTTAAGACGGATTTCGTCCTTAGAAGCGCGTGAGTTGGAAACCTCGAAAGGAAGCATATTTGTGCTTCTGCCAAGTACTGTAAGTGAGTCAGCAACAAGCTCAACATAGCCTGTGTCGATTTTCTCGTTTACAGTGTCAGGGTCTCTTTTCTCGACTTTACCTGTAACTGTGATAACAGTTTCACGGTTAACATTAGTAAGTAAAGATTCGTCGTGAACGACAACCTGTGTGATACCTGTGTAGTCGCGTAAATCAACGAAGATTACGCCACCGTGGTCACGGATAACGTCAACCCAGCCGGCAAGAGAAACAGTAGTGCCGACGTGAGCTTCACGTATGTCGTTGCAAAATAGTGTTCTGTACATAAAGTAATAACCTCCTGTAAAGGTAGTATATGAAGTGAAAGGTGCGACATTTATGATGCACCAAAAAAAATACGCCCCGAGAACAGTAATATTACTATTCTCGGGACGAGTTAAACTAAAACCCGCGGTGCCACCCGTGTTGATGCAAAAAATGCATCCGCTTTTATATAAAATTTAAGGTATGCGCCATGAAGTGTTCCCGAACTTACTACTCACCTTAGACGCGCTTGCAGCCGATGACGCATCC
>JAZSFG010000103.1:0-2012 GCA_045532065.1 Ruminococcus sp.
CCTGCTGAAAAATTGTAAACTCTACTCATAAAAATATCTCCTTACATAAACAGTAATAATACTGAAAAATTTTATACCTATTATTATATTCCAAAATATTCGTTAATTCAATAACAAAGTTGGTATCAGAATACTACAAATTTAATCAATATTCCGACATTTTTTAGTGATAATGCATTAAAGCGCTAAAATCAGCGTCTTTTTCCTATGTTTTTGAACTTTTTCACAAATGAAGAATAAAGATTCTTACAGAAATACTTCAAATGGCGCAGGAAGGTCTTCACATTAAGCAAAACTGAGCTTGCAGCGCGAGTTGTAACAGGGCGTGACTCCTCTTCTTTTGCGAAGAAATCCTCGAAATAATCAGGCTTATTGTCGATATTCTCGCCCTCATCTTCAAAGAAAGAAACGCCGTGTGACGAGTCCTTAGACTTAACATCAATATTGAAAGTATCCATGTCTGAATTTGAACGGCTGTGGTAATCCTCAGTATCGTAACCGAGTATTTCATCTAAAGTCATAAAATCGTCGTCATCGATACCTAAATCATCAAACAATGCCTGTGAACGACTGTATGATTTTTGTTCTTGTGCCTCGATAAGACTGTCCTCTTCAGACATAATAGGTCTTTCTACCTGACGCTTGCGACTTCTTCTCTCCTGAGCTTTCTGTTTTTTGGCTTTTGTGTAGAATTTGTACAGATAGTGAGCAATAAGAGCACACGCAACAAGGACTAAAATCCATAAAAGGATTCTCCACCAGTCAAACGCGAGACCTGAACTACGCTTGATTTTGTGGAAATTGATGCTGTTTGCAACATTGACGGCAACCTTAATCTCGTCAGCAGTGAGTTCTTCATTGCTCTTCTGCGTTGTGAGATTGATGTTCATACCATTTACAACAGTATGACACTGGTAACCGTAAATAGTACCGGAACGGGTTTTCTGAGCAAAATTCAGGTCGAAGTAAATATTGCCGTTGTGCTTCACTTCGTTACCTGAAGTGTACATCTGGTCAGACAAGAATGCGTCGAGCACAGTTTTGCGTTCAGCGGAGCTTAAATCAGAATAGTTGTTAATAGCCTGACTGTTCTTATCGCTGGTTTGAGAAAGCGTGATTTTTAAAATTTCATCATCGCTGACACCCTGCAGATAGATGTTAGCCGCAGCAAACGCAGTCATAGTTTCGTTATAATCGAGCTTAAGCTTCTTGAAGGCTTCGTCATCCGCTTGTGTCGTACGAGTGATGACTGTATATTCTTTAGGTAATTTTATAGATAACCCAAGCTCGTCGATAGTATACTTGTCGTCAATCGCTCCGACAGGTAAAACGGAACAAAAAAGCACAACTAAACAAACGAGCAGGGAACAAAGTACGGTAAAAGATTTTTTGCGCATAAAATACTCTCCAAATTCTGACAAAAATCAATGATTTTCTAATAAATAGCCATACAAAAATAATTATAATTGCTTTTTCTACAAAACACAAGTAGAAAGAAGTGTAAATTTACTATTGACAAATGAATTTTTTTCGGTTATAATAACGAGGCTGTCATAAATTGACGCGTTTTCGAGGTGTAACTCAGTTTGGTAGAGTGCCTGGTTTGGGACCAGGATGCCGCAGGTTCAAGTCCTGTCACCTCGACCACAAACCGACCTATACAGGTCGGTTTTTTGTTTGCCCAAAAACGGCTTAACAAAGCCATTTTCGGGCGTTTTTTTTAGAAAACACTCGATTTTCACTAGAAAACACACACCACATATTAGCACAAAAAACAGCAACGACCACAGTTTGTCCCACTTCCAGAATTTTTTTAGAAAATTCATAAGAGCATTTTTAATACTTATTTTGAGTTGTTTAATATAGTCAAAATAAAATTAGAATAAAACTTATTTTGAGATAAAAATTTTTCATTAAAATATTTCCAGATACACAAAAGCACTGAAGCAAAAACTTCAGTGCTTTATCTTTGTTTACAGTGGGTCAGATTTTCACTGTCATTTCATCACAGT
>JAZSFG010000039.1:0-3798 GCA_045532065.1 Ruminococcus sp.
TCAAAGCCACATCAGATAATGAACTGTTAAACGATTCAATCGCACCACGTGCTGTTCTGTACATTAACGGGAATGCTACTATGGAAGTTGCTATAACAGCCGACCACCAGTTCATAGTGAAATATACGCTGAATACTTCAATCATAAATCTACCGATAGAACTGCTAGGACCTAAAAACTTTAAAATAAGACAACCTACTACTGTAGGTGGTAAAACCAAAGGTAAAGTGAAAATCACGTCAAGAACACCTTTGATGGCACGGTTAACTTTCGAAATAAAGTAAGCACATAAAACACCTATTACCAGTACAACAGATGTTGAAATCAGCGATATTCTGATTGAGTTTAATAATGGATATAACTCCATATTGTGCCTCCGTTAGTTTATAGGTGTGAATCCATAATTTTTAAAAATTTGTGCAGAATGTGATGACTGTAAAAAGTTTAAAAACTCAATAGATAAGTTCTTGTTTTCAGAAGTCTCGATTACTGCTGCAGGATAAACAACCTGTGAACACAAAACTTCATCAGCCGTTTCAATTATTTCTAAATCTGCAATTTTTGCATCAGTTTCGTAAACAATCGCACAGTCAACTAAACCTTCTTTTACTTGGGAAGTAACTTCCTTAACGCTCGAGCCGTATGTGATGACGCCTTTTTCGTCTAGTTTTTCAATATCTACATTGTAATAATCAAAAATCTGCAAAGTATACTCCCCTACCGGCACATCAGCGTTACCGACACAAAGAAGTAAACTGCCATTATTTAGTTTCTCAACTAAGTCGTTAAAACCCTTGATGTCAGCAGGATTGTTTTCACTCACAACAAGAGATACTTTATTTTTAAGTAAATCAACACGATTTTCGCTGATAGAGTAAAGCTCGTTCATAGGCGTGTTACTAGCAGAAATAAACACATCGCAGTATGCACCATATTCTAACTGTGTTTTTAAAGTGCCTGATGAATCAAAGTTGAATATTAAATCAACATCAGGATTTTTTGCTTCATATTCAATCTCTATTTCAGACAAACTTTCAGTAAGCGATGATGCCGCAAATATATAAAGCTCTTGTCTTTCCGGATTAACTTTACAAGAACTAAAAATTACAGAGACAAAAACAAGAATAGTAATTATAGTTACTATTTTTTTCATAAAATTTCTCCAAGCGTTATGTAATTAGAAATACTACGATTACATTATACATAACTAAAACAACAAATACAAGAATAATATAAAAGCGCCCCGTAATCGAGGCGCTTAAATTATTACTTTTTATCTTTTTTCTTACCTTTACGACCTGTTAAGAAAATAAACAGCAACAGAGCTGCTAAATAAATAATAGCAAGGCCGAAAACAATCCATGTCATCATTTCACTCTTAGGTGCCATACTTACAAGTACAAGAAGTGGAGCTCCAAAAGCAATCGCAAACGAACTACCTGTAATCAGGTTGTTTGAAGCAGGAGTTTTCATCTGTGGGTCAATTTCTCTGAGTAAAAGTACACCACTACTAATTGTACCTGTGAGCATACCGTACATCGAGAAAAAGCCTTCGTAAACATAGCCTTTGTAGAGTTTCTTTGAAAGCAACATAAGGAATAAAAATGTTGCAACACCACCAGTAACAGCCATCACAAGGAATGGAACCCAATAACCCTTAAGGTCATCAATATCAATACTAGCAATACCGCAGATAATCATAACATCAAAAAGAAAGCCTGAAATTCTGCTTAAAAGATAATTATTCTGATACTGTCTGTTCATTAACTTAACTTTTCTAAGTCCTGTGAATAGTGAACGACATCCTGCAGCTACCATTGAACCGATAATAAAGTTAAAGCCCCATAACATAGGAGAAATTGTAGCAGCAAGACCTGCGGAAATCACAGCAAGCAACTCAGTTAATCCCCAAGTAATAAGATAGGTCACGAGATAAACAATACAAATAAGGGCAATCTGGATACTTAATCTATCAACTGATTCAGAAATAGGAACTTCGTTCTTGTTTTCGAATGTTTCTAAAGTAACAGAACCTGAAATTTCAGTTTTCTGTTCATACTTCTTAAGCTTGCCTTGTCTGCTGAAAATGTTAAGGAAAATAACGCCAACAACACATGCACACAGATAACCTGCAGCTGAAAGAGAAAGACCAAAGCTCTGTCCGCCAACAAAACCGAGGTTCTCATAAGATGTGCCTACGTTATTTGCCTGACCAGGTCCCTGACCATAAGCCATTGGCAATAAAATACCGCTTGCTTTAAAAAAGTCAGGCATAAATGTATAAGCAAAGAACAGAGAAATCGAAAGACCGACGATAGCCTGTACGAGATAAGTACTTACAATAAGAGCACCACTCTTACTACCAACCATTTTCTCCGTTTCGATAGTTTTTTCAGGTATACGCAATGACATCGCGATGAAACCTAGAGCGATTGTGTGATATGTAATCGTCTCCAAGAATACATTATCGATTACTGGAACTAAGTTGAAATATTTAAGTAAAAGTAAAATAAAACCTGCTAGTACAGCGGTCGGAATCATCGACTTTTGTACAAACTTAAGTTTACGTCGCATAATATTAGCAAGTAGTACAAGAGCAGCAATAATACCAATCTGAATAATCGGTCCCCATAAATCTTGGTTAGCAGCAGAAAAATCCATAATACCCTCCTAGAAATTGAATTTATCTATTTTGCCGTTTTTATATGCTTGGAACAACATATAAAACTTTAAAGAATTCGCATCTTCTGAGATAAGCATCTCATAATACGTGTCAATCGTCGAAAATACAAGTGCGTGACGTCCGTGCATCGCCATATCGTCAATTTCTTCCATCGCAATTGTTACATCACCACAAGTAAGAGTCTTGTCATCAAGAGTAATTTCACCACTTGATAAAACCGTCTCAACATGATTCTTGACGCTGATAATCTGTGCATTAGGCGATTTATAAACCATCCTTTTATGGGCATCATCGAGTGTTTTATCTCTTAGAAAACAGAAAAGCTCTTTTATGTTTTTATATTCACAACCTGAAATATTTCCGTAAATATCGTATACAAACAAGTCGTTACAGTTTTTACAAAAAACCGTATCTTTTGAAGAGTATAGGCTTTCCATAGCACCGCAAGATGGACAGTAGTAAAGCATACTTTCCATTTTTTCAGCTAATTTTCTACCTCTGTATTTACTATTAACACTTGACTGAGTCAAATAAGCATCCTCATATAAATCACGATTAAGAATCTCGTTAATTTCATCAACAGACATTTTTGATACTTCTTCAGCAGAGTATATATTGACTACTTCACCGTGAATCTTTCCCCTTCGGGTACCACCTTCACTCCATAACGGGCTTGTAAAATAACCGCCTTTAAGTTTATATGTTACCAAAGCACAACGGGAGCTTTTAACGAGTTTTCCTGTAACAGGAGAAATCGGAGCAGTTATACCATTCCACGAGCGAGCACCTTCTGCGAACATACACACGTTATCACCACTACGGATAGCACGCAACATTTCTTTTACAGTAGAAGCGGCATTAGTGCCCTTCGGACGAAGTATCGGTGAAAAAATATGATCCACAAACTTAAAAGCAAATTTCCATCTGGAAATATGTTCACTCGCAACAAAACGAAGTCCGTTTTTGAAACTGACACCAACAAAAAGTGGGTCAAAATCAGTATTATGGTTAGAGAGTAATATGAATTTTTCAGGCAAATTCTTTGCTGTTTTAAATGTGTAGCCAAACTTAATATATAGAAAAGCGATAACCAATGGTCGCAATATTTTCCAATA
>JAZSFG010000139.1:0-5996 GCA_045532065.1 Ruminococcus sp.
ACAAATCTTCTATATATTCTTTTGTGATATAAGCTTTACACAAGTATTTATCATACGATTCTTTTACATTACATAAATACTCGTAGTTATAACCATCTCTCGGCGCAGTTAGCAAAGTAACATTTTCGAAGATGTATTCAAATTTATGCCACCTCTCAAGTGTCACAAACATATCAGCACCCATAATAAAGAAAAGTTCATCGTTTTCAAACAGTTCTTTAAAATAAGTGATAGTATCACTCGAGTAACTAACACCCTCACGTTTAATCTCAACGTCACTCACTTCGAACTTGTCATAGTTCTTAAGAGCGATTTCACACATATTATACCTATGAACAGGCGTTACTATATCTGAATTATCTTTAAGCGGTGTAGTATTAGTCGGAACAAAAATAACTTTATCAAGTCCGAGTTCATCTACAAATCTTAATGCTAGTTTAATATGTGCATTGTGTATAGGATTAAAACTGCCACCGAAAATAGCAATCTTCATTACTTTTTGCTCCTAGGAAGAGTGATAACAGGTTCTTTCTCGTTTCTGCGATAAAGCACAAACTTTGTACCGATAACCTGAACTACATCAGCGTTTATTTCATTTGCGATTGAATCAGCAACTTCTCTTACTGAAAGCTCGCATGACTCAAGCACTTTACCTTTAATAAGCTCACGCGCAGTAATAGCATCGTCAGCACTTTTAGTAATCTGTTCAGAAAGACCACCTTTACCAACCATGATGATTGTATCAATAGAGTTAGCAAGGGATCTTAAATATGCACGTTGTTTACTTGTAAGCATATTAACCTCCGTAATATTCTTCTAATTTCTTCTTAAAATCTCTTAACGCGTTTCCTCTGTGGCTGTATTTATCTTTTTCATCAGCAGTAAGCTGAGAAAAAGAATTACCGTCAACCATAAAAACAGGGTCATATCCAAAACCGCCATCGCCTACTGGTTCAAAACCGATTTCTCCCTCACATTTACCTTCAGAGTAAATAACCTCACCTTTTTTCATTACAGCGCAAATGCAACAAGAAAAGTGAGCTGTTCTTTCGTTTTGTGGCGTATCTTTAAGTTCACCGAGAAGTTTTAAAATCTTATCGCTGTCGGTAGCACCCTCACCGCCATAGCGTGCAGAATAAACACCAGGTCGACCATCAAGCGCATCAACACAAAGACCTGAGTCATCAGCAACAACACAGTATTCTCCATTTAGCATATCAAAAGCAGCTTTAGCTTTGATATAAGCATTTTCTTTGAAAGTTGTGCCGTTTTCTTCAACATCTGACAAATCAATACCCGCTTCTTTTGCGGTGAGAACATCAATGCCAAGCGGTAAAAGGATACGATTTAATTCAATAAGTTTTTTTGCGTTATTAGTAGCAACAACAAATTTATCCATAATTATTCCTTAACAAATAAAGCTTTTGTGAAATCATCAGCATCGAATGGTTGCAAATCATCAACCTTTTCACCAACGCCGATAAACTTAACAGGAATCTTGAGACCTTCTTTGATAGCAAGTACTACACCACCACGGGCAGTACCATCGAGTTTTGTGAGCACTATACCCGAGATACCGGTAGCTTTCGAAAACTCCTGTGCCTGATTTACAGCGTTCTGTCCTGTTGTTGCGTCTAACACAAGCAAGAACTCCTTATCGGCATCAGGTAACTCTCTGTCGATAACTCTTCTGATTTTTGCAAGCTCGTCCATAAGATGCTTTTTGTTATGAAGTCTGCCTGCAGTATCACAGATGATAATATCACTACCCTTAGCTTTAGCGCTTGAAATAGCATCAAAGACAACAGCAGCAGGGTCGCTACCCTCATTCTGCTTTACGATATCAGCGTTACTTCTCTGTGCCCATACTTCGAGCTGTTCGATAGCAGCAGCTCTGAATGTGTCAGCAGCAGCTAAAGTAACTTTCTTGCCCTGTGATGTATAGTGATTAGCGAGTTTACCGATTGTTGTAGTCTTACCTACACCATTAACGCCGATAACAAGAATGACAGAAGGCTTAGTGTTGAGCACCATTTCGTTGCCATCTCTTAACATATCAGCTGTGAGTTTTTCAAGCATAGTCATGATTTGTGCAGGGTCAGTTACACCCTCTGATTTAACCTGTGCTCTTAACTGCTCACAGATATTTTCAGCAGTATGAACACCAACATCAGCCATAACAAGTAACTCTTCTAGCTCCTCGAATAACTCATCATCAATTTTTGTAAAAGACTTGAGCATAGAGTTAATCTGACCGACAACGCTATCTCTTGTCTTTTTTAATCCTTCTTTAATTTTACTGAAAAAGCCCATAATTACTCCTTAATTTCAGTTTGCATTTAATCCAAGTTTAGCAGCAACCTCCGAAGTTCGAAGTTCGAGAAGTTTCGAGATACCCTCATCCTGCATTGTTACACCGTAGAGAACATCTGCCTCTTCCATTGTTCCGCGTCTGTGTGTGATAAGGATAAACTGAGTACTATCTGTAAGATTTCGTAGATACTGAGCAAATCTGTCAACGTTAACCTCGTCGAGAGCAGCTTCGATCTCATCCATTACGCAGAACGGAGCAGGTCTTACCTTTAAAATAGCGAAGTACAACGCGATAGCAACAAGTGCCTTTTCACCGCCTGATAAAGCCTCAAGATGAACAACAATCTTTCCAGGTGGGTGAACAATGATATCAATACCACTTGTGAGAATATTCTCAGGGTCAGAAAGCTCGAGTGAAGCTGTACCACCGCCGAACAATTCCTTGAATGTAGCAGTAAAGTTCTTATTGATTTCAGCAAAAGAAACAACAAAAACATCTTTCATCTGTTTTGTAAGATCGGTTATAAGACGCTCGATTTCTTTCTTAGAGTTCTCGACATCGTCAACTTGAGCTTTCATAAACTCGTAGCGTTCAGAAACCTCTTTATACTCTTCAATTGCAGAAACGTTAACATTACCGAGAGCCTTTATCTTCTGTTTAAGCTCAGCAAGTCTAGCCTTTGCGGCGCTTAAATCCTCAATCTCAACAGCCTGTGCCTGAGCTTCACTTCGTGTAAGTTCGTACTCATCCCAAAGTTTAGCAATAATATCGTCAAACTGTTTCTGTAAGTTAATTTTTCTCTCTTCAAGTCGTGAGTATTCGTTAGAAGCAAGCTCACGCTCTGAGTTTTTATCACGTTCGAGCTGTCTAAGCTCAACAGAACGCTTCTCGAGTTCATCACGCTGATTGTTAAGTGCCTCAATATGGGCGTTATCGTCAGCGATTTTTTGTCTTAAGTTGTTGATTGTTTCTTTGATATCAGCAATCTTATTTTCAAGACGAATATTATTAGCCTCGATAACCTCGATTTCAGCATTAAGTTCTTTAATTCTGTTATCTTGATTTGAACCTGTAGATTTTGCAATCTCAATTTCAGTTCTTAAAGTCTCGATATCCTTCTGCTTGGTAACAATCTGCAATCTGATATCCTGAAGCTTTGTTGAAAGCTCTTCACGTTTTTTAGACAACAGTTCTTTATCGCCTGAAAGTGAATTAATTTTAGCGTCAATCTCTTCAATCTCTTTATTGTACTGCTCGAGCACCTCTTTAGCCTGAGCTTGTGCAACTTTAAGAGACTCGATTTTTTCGAGTGACTGTGTGATTTCAGTGTCAATTTCAGAAATTGACTGTTTTAAGTTATTAAGTTCGTTAGTACAAGCATTAAACTCTGCCTGACACTTAACAAACTCCTGCTGTGCGACAGATAAATCAGCTCTGGCACCTAAAAGCTCAGCCTCGCACTGAGAATAAGCCTCATGTGCTTTAACATAATCTGCTTTTGCATTTTCAGCTTTGCGTAAAAGGTCGTCAGCCTTTTTCTTGAGATTAGCAATTTCAGTCTCTCTTGATAAAAGACCTGACTTTTTATTCATTGAACCGCCGGTAAAAGAACCACCTGCGTTAATAACCTGACCGTCGAGTGTAACAACCATGAAGCGGTAGCCGTACTTCTTAGCGATAGCAGCAGCACAGTTAAGATCTTCTACGATAACAATCTTACCTAAAAGTGAAGATTTAATCTTATCGTACTTGCTGTCACAAGAGCACAAATCAGCGGCAACACCGATGTATCCGTAACAATCATCTAAACCTTTTTCGTCAAGATTCTTGCCCTTGATAGTAGTAATAGGTAAAAAAGTAGCTCTACCGGCGTCAAGTTTCTTAAGAGTAACGATCGCACGTTTTGCATCTTCATCGGTATTAGTGACGATGTTCTGCATTTTACCGCCTAAAGCTACTTCTATAGCAACGTTATACTGTGAAGGAACTTTAATAAGCTGTGAAACAGGGCCGCAGATACCGGAAACTGAACCTTTCTTAGCCTCTTTCATAATAACTTTAACGCTGTTGTAAAAGCCCTCGTAGTTAGCAGAAAGGTCTTCTAAAATCTTAGCTCTACGCGCTTTTTCCTGAGCGTCGAGCATAAGAGTATCAGCTGCTGTTTTTAATTCATCACGCTTTTTGGTGCGTGAAGCTATCTTGATTTCTAGTCCCTTAATCGAGTTATTAAGAGCATCAACTTCTCTGCTGCATTTTGCGAGCTTAACCTCGTAATCTTTGTGCATAATTTCAATATCCGAGAGCTGTTCACGCTTTACAGCACAGTTTTCTCTAAGAGTTGCAACTCGTGACTCAAGTTCGAGCACGGAAGAAGCGCTTGTCATTTCAGTAACACGTGCATCAGCAGACTTAGCAGACAAAGACGCAATCTGAACAGAATACTGCTGCAATTGTTCACTGCTTCTGCTTGAATCCGTATTTATATTATTAAGTTCATCTGCGGTAGTGTCATATTCAGCTTGCAGTGATGCAATCTCAGCATTATACTCATCAATCTGGGTTTCTTTGCTATTGATTTCTTCCTGAATATCTACTGTTGAACTTTTAGCTTTTTCAATTTCAGACTTGATTCTTTCAATGTTTTCGTTGTTATGTAAGATATCATTTTCGGCAACAGACATAGAGGATTTGTGGAAGCTTACTTCTCCCTCACTCTGTGTGATGTCGTGTCTGATTTCTTCGATTTTAGATGATAAAGCACCATTCTGAAGGTAGATATTCTCAGTTTCGTCTGCGATATCCTGTAAAACCTTTTCTGCATCTTCATACTGGTTTTTTGCAACTGTAATTTTATCTTCGTGGTCTTTCAAAACAGCAGAAGATTTATCGAGTGTATCGAGCCACAAAGCGATTTCGAGTCCACGTTTTTCACCCGCGTACTCAAGGAAAGATTCAGCCTTCTTAGCCTGAGTCTGAAGTGGTCCGATTCTGTCTTCGAGTTCAGTTACTATATCTCTTAAACGAACGAGGTTTTCTTCAGTATGTACAAGTTTTCTTTCGGCTTCTGTTTTTCTGTATCTATAACGGGAAATACCCGCAGCTTCTTCGAAAATCTCTCGTCTGTCTTCACTTTTAGACGCAACGATAGAGTCGATTTTACCCTGTGAAATCATAGAGTAACCGTCACGACCTAAACCTGTATCCATAAAGAGTTCATGGATGTCCTTAAGTCTTACTGACGCTTTATTTATAAGATATTCGCTGTCTCCACTGCGGTAGTAACGACGGGTAACCGCAACCTCGTCACCGTTAAAAGGCAGAACTCTGTCTTTATTGTCGATAGTTAAAGTAACTTCAGCGTAGCCCTGACGTTTTCTGGAATCAGTACCATTAAAAACAACGTCTTCCATCTTCGAACAGCGAAGAGACTTCGGAGCCTGTTCACCGAGTACCCAACGTATAGCGTCACTGATATTACTCTTACCCGAACCGTTCGGACCGACAACGGAAGTAATACCTTTATCAAATGTTAGTTTAGTTTTGTCAGGAAAGGTTTTGAATCCCTGAAGCTCAAGTGATTTTAAGAGCATAATTTTCCCCTTTAAATTTTAAGAACAATCTCCCTACCCATTAGTGAATCGTACTGTATAATCGTTAAGTTATAACCTAAATCTTTGAATTT
>JAZSFG010000145.1:0-10134 GCA_045532065.1 Ruminococcus sp.
CCGCTTGGCCTCCGACTTCCCTCTAATGACTGAAATTCAAGTGATGCAAGATTAAGTTGTTCACAGATAACCTGTCTGAGCTTCCTGCCTCTTTCAGTGTTGGAGTTACTATATTCATCAATATACTTTTCTCCCTCTTCCCCTTCAAGGTCATAAATAACCTTTCTAGCGATGAGTTCCATATCATTTTTAGTTCTGGAGAAGTTCAAGAACTTACAATTATACATAATCGGAGGACACGCAGAGCGCATATGCACTTCTTTAGCTCCGTTTTCGTACAGAAAATCAACTGTACCTTTAAGCTGTGTGCCTCTAACAATAGAGTCGTCAACAAAAAGAAGCTTCTTAAACTTAATAAGATCAGGTACAGGAATCTGCTTCATTTTTGCAATCATGTTGCGAATGTTCTGATTCGACGGAGTAAAGCTACGTGCCCAAGTCGGTGTGTACTTAATAAATGGACGAGCAAAAGGCAATCCGCACTCAGATGCATAGCCGATTGCGTGTGGAGTACCTGAATCCGGCACACCACAAATATAATCCACATCATTATTAATACCGTTATTCTCGTCATTTCTAGCCATTATTCTACCATTTATGTATCTCATAACTTCTACAGATACGCCTTCATAAGTAGAATTCGGGAAACCGTAATAACTCCAGAGGAAGGAGCAGATACGCATCTTGTTACCGCCCTGTGATAAAACAGTCATAGAATCAGGAGAAAGTTCAACAATCTCACCAGGACGAAGCTCTTTTTCGTCGATAAATCCAAATTTCTGATAGGCAAATGATTCGAAAGAAACACTGTAACCACTATCGTTTTTACCAACTAAAATCGGTAATCTACCGACTTTATCTCGAGCAGCAATAATATTACCGTCATCTTTAAGAATAATGATTGAAGCTGTTCCATCAATCATATCCTGAGCGTACTTGATACCTTCTACAAAACTCTCTTTTTGGTTGATAAGTGCTGCTAAAAGCTCTGTTGAGTTTACAGCGCCACCAGTCATAGCATCAAAGTGTCCACAGCCTGCATTAAGACATACATCAATGAGTTCGTCAGCATTATTGATAACACCAACCATGCAGATAGCGTAAACACCAAGTTTCGAGCGGATAAGCATTGGCTGTGGTGTGCTGTTGCTGATACAACCAATAGCAGAAGTGCCATGCATATCATCAAGTACATGTTCAAATTTAGTTCTGAAAGGAGAACTTTCAATATTATGAATAACGCGCTGTAATCCTATTTCTTTATCAAAGGCAGCCATACCGCCTCTTTTAGTACCAAGGTGAGAATGATAATCTACGCCAAAGAATACTTCAGGAACACAGTCGTTAGTAGAGGTAATTCCAAAAAAACCACCCATTGTAACACCCCGTAAAAAGAATGAAAATTAAGCGAAGAAAAGCTCTGAAAGAGTCATTGGATCGATATAAGCGCCATCCTTATATACACGCATATTACCAGAAGCGATTTCATCGATAAGCATAACTTTGCCTTCTGGATCGTAACCGAACTCAAATTTAATATCATAAAGTACGAGACCCTTTTCTTTGAGGTCATCAGCAACGATTCTAGTGATTTTCTGTGTCATTGCTTTCATATCCTCGTACTGCTCATCAGTCATAATACCTAAAGCAACTAAAGCATCCTTAGTTACGAGTGGGTCACCCTTTGCATCATCCTTAAATGTCATCTCAACATACTCAGGAAGATCAGCGCCATCCTCAATATAATCACCGTAACGACGAATAAAGCTACCAACAGCCTTATGACGGCAAATAACCTCTAAACCTTTACCAAATACTTTTGCAGGGAGAACTTTCATTGTTGTATCTTCAAGGTTAGCGTTTACATAGTGAGTTCTGATACCTTCAGCATTGATTTTCTCGAAGAAGTAGATTGACATACGAAGGTTTACATCACCAACACCATCAATTGTAAGACCAACAGCGTTTTCACCTGGATCAAATACGCCATCTTTACCTGTACAATCATCCTTAAACTTTAAAAGGCAGTTGCCGTTTTCAAGTGCGAATACATCCTTTGTTTTACCTGTGTAGATAAGTTTCTTTTCCATAATAAATTTCTCCTTTATATAAATATGAATTTAAAAAACTATATTAAAGATTGCTCATAACTGAAGCGTCTTTCTCAAGAACAACAGCGGCGTCACTTGCACGCTTATTGTTGAGTTTATCAGCAAGAGTAGAATCTTCAACAGCGATAATCTGTGCAGCTAAAAGGGCTGCGTTTGCACCACCATTAATAGCTACAGTAGCTACAGGGATACCTGTTGGCATCATAACTGTAGATAAAAGTGCGTCCATACCGTCAAGCACAGAAGATTTGCACGGAATACCAATTACAGGTAAAGTTGTGTTAGCCGCAATAGCACCAGCTAAGTGCGCAGCCATACCTGCAGCAGCAATTAATACACCATAGCCGTTTTCTCTAGCGTTAACGGCAAAATCTCTAGCCTCAACAGGAGTTCTGTGTGCTGAGTAAATGTGAACCTCATATGGGATTTCGAGTTCATCAAGCACACCTGTTGCTTTTCTGATGATAGGCAAATCACTGTCGCTGCCCATAATAATACCAACTTTTTTCATAACAAACCTCCAAAAAAATATAAAAAGGCACACAACTGCAAAGTCGTGTGCCCAGACGGTCGGCAAAATTGCTTTATATCTCATGCTCCTTTGTGGTGCTCCACTAAAAAACCGTCAGTAACATGAAAGCTACAAATACATTAAAAATGTACCATTTTATCGCCATTTTGTCAATTCGCACACTTACTAAAAATATGCTTTAAATATCAGCTTTTGTTTCACAATATAGGCAACGATAAACCTTCTCATCCTCATCAGATAAGATAAATACGTGCTCTATCTCCTGTTCAACAGTAGTGATACATCTAGGATTCTTACATTTGATAACATTTGTAAGTTTTTCAGGCATATCAATGCTTAGCTTTTCTACTAAAACTCCATCTTTGATGACATTAATAGTCGCATTAGGATCTACAAAGCCAACAACATCAAAATCAATTGGTGTTTGTGAGTCGATTTTGATAATATCCTTCTTGCCCATCTTTTTACTAGCAACATTCTTAATGATTGCAACAGGACAATCGAGTTTATCAAGATTAAGAAGGTTATAAAGTCTGAATGCAAGCCCTGCTCTGATATGATCGATAACAATACCATTGCTAATTGAATCTACGTTCATATTATGCCTCCTGTAATAACTTAAGTATTAGAGCCATACGCATATACTTTCCGTTTAAAACTTGTTTAAAGTAACAAGCACGAGGATCCTTATCAACAGCAACGCTGATTTCGTTAACTCGTGGAAGTGGATGCATAATGCACAGGTCTTCTTTCGCAGTAGAAAGCTTCTTTAAATCAAGAATATAGCTATCTCTCAAACGGAGGTAATCCTCTTCGTTGAAGAAACGCTCGCCCTGTACTCTGGTCATATAAAGAACATCAAGCTCAGGCATAGCTTCTTCCAAGCTTGTTGTCTGTACATAAGGGATATTGTTAGCAATAAGAACGTTTTTCTTGACATAGCTCGGAAGTTTTAATTCTTCTGGTGAAATAAGAATAATCTTAATGCCAGTGTAACGCGCCATAGCATTAATAAGTGAATGTACAGTACGACCAAACTTAAGGTCACCACAGAAACCGATTGTTAAGTTATCAAATCTTCCCTTTTCACGATAAATAGTAAGAAGATCAGCTAATGTCTGCGTCGGATGGTTATGACCACCATCGCCAGCGTTAATTACAGGGATAGTAGCGTTTTTCGATGCTACGAAAGGCGCCCCCTCTTTAGGATGACGCATAGCAATAATATCAGCGTAGCAGCTGATTACTTTTGCTGTATCAGCAACACTTTCGCCTTTAGTAGCAGAAGAGCTGCTCGCTTCAGAAAAACCAATTACATTACCGCCAAGCTCGTACATAGCAGCCTCAAAACTGAGTCTTGTACGTGTTGATGGTTCAAAAAAGAGTGTTGCAAGTTTCTTACCCTTACATTTTTCAGAATACTTCTGTGGATTATCGATAATATCACATGCAGTTTTTATCATATCATCGATTTCTTCAGGAGTAAGGTCGATAATATCAATAACGCTTCTCATATTACGCCTCCGCGTTAATCCAGCTCTCGTCTGATGGGTTATTTCTGAAAGAAATAAGTTTTACAATATCTTCGCTTTTGATGTAGCCCTCTTCAGCAGCTACTTCAGCGATAACATCAAAGTTTGTTAAAGAAACGTTCTTAACGTCAGCAGCAGCAAGTCTATCGAGACCTTTCTGCATACCATAAGTGAAGATTGAAACAACGCCTAATACATCAGCGCCAGCTTCTCTTAACACGTTAACAACCTCGATTACAGAACCACCAGTTGAAATAAGGTCTTCAACTACTACAACCTTCTGACCTTTTTCGAGCTTACCCTCAATCTGGTTCTGTCTGCCGTGATCTTTAGCACCTGAACGAACATAACCCATAGGCATATCCATCAGATGTGCTGTGATAGCAGCGTGAGCGATACCTGCAGTAGATGTACCCATAAGAACTTCAGCTTCTGGGTAGTGCTCTTTAATTAATGTTGCAAGACCGTTTTCAACATCATTTCTTACTTCAGGAGCAGAAAGAGTAAGACGGTTGTCACAGTAAACAGGACTCTTGATACCAGAAGCCCATGTAAAAGGCTCTTCAGGTCTAAAAAATACAGCTTTAATCTTAAGTAAATCTTTAGCAATTAACTTTTCCATAATATATATCTCCTTAACTTAATCTACGAATTCTGCAACGCATCTGTTATACGCTGCAACAGGGTCATCAGCTGCAGTAATTGGTCTGCCAACTACGATGTAGTCAGAACCAATCTCTTTTGCCTGAGCAGGAGTCATAACTCGTTTCTGGTCACCGATATCACCATCAGCGAAACGAACGCCAGGAGTAACTGTGACAAAATCGTTGCCACAAGTATCGTGTACTTTTTGTGCCTCTAGTGGAGAGCAGACAACACCATCAAGTCCAGCTTTCTTAGCGTTAGCAGCATAGTGCATAACAACCTTATCAATAGGCTCATTTATAAGGAGGTCATTCTCCATACTCTCCTGATCAGTAGAAGTGAGCTGAGTGACAGCGATAAGAATAGGTCTTGTGCCATCTTCACGAGTAAGTCCCTCAAGTGCCGCTTCCATCATACGACATGTGCCACCGGCGTGAAGGTTTGTCATATCAACGTCAAGACCAGATAAAACAGCCATAGATTTCTTGACTGTGTTAGGAATGTCATGGAGTTTTAAATCAAGGAAAATTTTGTGTCCACGCTTTTTGATTTCTTTAACAATCTGTGGACCCTCAGCATAAAAAAGCTCCATACCAATTTTTACAAAAGGTTTTCTTTCTGTGAATTTGTCAAGAAAGCTAAAAACAGCCTCTGCGCTTGAAAAGTCACATGCAACAATTACGTCTCTGCCCATTACTTAACTCCTCCAATAATTTCATTTAAATTATTTATGTTATATTTATCCATTACCTCTGGTAATTTCTCAATTATATCCTTGCAGACAAAAGGATCAACAAGGTTAGCTGCACCAATCTGTACAGCACAAGCACCTGCAAGCATCATTTCGATTACATCTTCAGCGCTTGATACACCGCCCATACCGATTACAGGAATAGAAACAGCGTTTGAAACCTGATAAACCATTCGAAGAGCTACAGGAAAAATTGCCGGGCCTGAGAATCCACCCATTTTGTTAGCGATAACGGGTTTTCTAGTGCGCAGGTCAATACGCATACCAAGCATAGTGTTGATAAGGCTGATTGCGTCAGCTCCTGCTTCTTCAACAGCTTTTGCGATAGCAACAATATCTGTTACATTAGGTGAAAGCTTAACGATAACCGGCTTTTTAACCGCTTCTTTAACAGCCTTAGTGATTAAAGCGGCATTTTCAGGATTAGTGCCGAAAGCAATACCACCACCGTGAACATTAGGACAACTGATGTTAACTTCTATCCAACCTACCTGTTCCTGTTCATCAAGCTTTTTTGCTGTATATACATACTCGTCAACAGAAAAACCGCCGACATTAGCCATAACCTTTTTATTAAAACATTCTTTAAGCTTAGGTAATTCTTCAAAAATAACTTTTTCAACACCAGGATTCTGAAGACCGACAGCGTTAATCATACCACTGTAACATTCAGCGATTCTAGGAGTAGGATTACCGAATCTAGGTTCTTTAGTTGTACCCTTGAAAGAAAAAGTACCAAGAACATTTATATCGAAAAGTTCTGCATATTCGTAACCATAGCCGAAAGTACCACTAGCAGGGATAATCGGATTATCAAGCTCAATACCACAAAGTGAAACGCTTAATCTTCCCATAAAATCTCCTCCTTTAAAAGTACTGGACCGTCTTTACAGATACGTTTATAACCTGTAATTGTTTTACAGGAACAACCCATACAAGCACCAAAGCCACAACCCATACGCTCTTCAAAGCTGAACTGACCTGATGTAGATGTTGCTTTATACACAGCCTTAAGCATCGGTTCAGGACCACATGTGAAGAAATGATCATAATTTTCAGGTAAAGTGTCTGTAACAAACCCTTTAACACCGTAGCTACCGTCTACAGTTGTAACTGTAACGTCAGCACCAAGAGCTTTGAAATCTTCTTCACAGAAAATCTCGTCTTTTGTGTTAAAACCAAGAATCACAGAAACTTTCTTACCATCTGCAATCAAAGTTTTAGCAAGCATATAAAGTGGAGGCACACCGACGCCGCCACCAAGCAACACAGCGTGGTTATCACATAAGCTGATGTCATAACCGTTACCAAGACCTGTTAGTACATCAAGTTCCTCACTTACTGCAAGCTTGCTCATCGCTTCAGTTCCCTTACCAACAACCTTATATATAATAGTAACAGAGATTTCATCACGGTCAAAAACAGAAATCGGTCTGCGAAGGTAAAAGCCGTCGAGTTTAATATTAATAAACTGACCCGGTGCGGTGATATCTGCTACATCACCGCAGAGGACCATTTTGTATACACTTGATGTCAAAGCAGTATTTTCTGCAATTTTAAATACACCTTGTTTCATCGTATCACCTTATTTAGCATCAATTGTAGAAACTTTAATTGTGATTTCTTCGAGTACATCGAGGAGAATCTTAACTGTATCAAGAGATGTGTAGAGAGCTACACCATTCTCTACAGCACAACGGCGGATAACAGAACCATCATCGTTGTGATTACCGGACATAATAGAACGAGTGTTGATAACACAGCTTACATAACCTGCACGGATAGAGTCGAGAATTTCGTCACAGCCTTCGCTGATTTTACCTCTTACCTTTGTGCGGATTCCGTTATTCTTAAGATATGTTGCAGTACCTGCGGTAGCTTCAATATTAAAGCCCATATCATAGAAACGTCTGACAAGTGGAAGAGCTTCTGCTTTATCTTCGTCAGCGAGTGTAACTAAAACTGTACCATAGTTTTGAATGTTGATACCACCAGCTATAAGAGCCTTACACATAGCTCTATGGAGCTTATCATCATAACCAATTGCTTCACCGGTAGATTTCATTTCAGGTGAAAGATAAGCGTCTAAGCCCTTAATCTTATTAAATGAGAACACAGGAACTTTTACGTAGTATCTGTCTTTCTCTTCAGGATAAAGGTCGAATATTCCAAGTTCCTTAAGACTCATACCGAGGATAACTTCAGTAGCTATATCTGCAAGAGAGTAACCAGTAGCCTTTGAAAGGAAAGGAACTGTACGTGAAGAACGTGGGTTAACCTCAATGATATATACATCGTCGTTCTTATCAACAATAAATTGGATATTATAAAGGCCCTTGATACCGATACCTAAACCAAGCATCTTTGTGTATCTGAGGATTGTACCCTTAACTTTATCAGAAATGCTATAAGCAGGATATACGCTGATTGAGTCACCGCTGTGGATACCGGTACGCTCAACAAGCTCCATAATACCAGGAACAAATACATCTCTGCCGTCACAGATAGCGTCAACCTCAACCTCTTTACCCTGTAAATACTTATCAACAAGTACAGGCTTGTCTTCGTCGATTTCAACCGCAGTTTTAAGGTAATGTCTCAACTGCTCTTCGTTTGCAACAATCTGCATAGCACGTCCACCGAGAACAAAGCTTGGACGAACGAGTACAGGATAACCGATTTCCTGAGCAGCTTTTACGCCATCTTCAATCTTAGTAACAGCTACACCCTGTGGCTGAGGAATGTTGAGTTCTTTTAAGATTTTCTCAAACGAGCCTCTGTCTTCAGCTCTGTCGATTGCTTCACAGTCAGTACCGATAATCTTAACGCCTCTCTTCATAAGTGGGTCAGCAAGGTTAATAGCTGTCTGACCGCCGAGAGATACTACAACGCCCTCAGGCTTCTCAAACTCGATAATGTTCATAACATCTTCAGGAGTGAGCGGCTCAAAGTAAAGCTTGTCAGCTGTTGTATAGTCAGTAGATACTGTTTCAGGGTTGTTGTTTATAATGATCGCTTCATAACCTGAACGCTTGATTGTAGATACAGCGTGTACTGTAGAGTAGTCAAACTCAACACCCTGTCCGATACGGATTGGACCCGCACCAAGAACAACAATCTTCTTTTTATCTGTAAGTTTTGATGCGTTCTCACCGGTGTAAGATGAATAGAAGTAAGGGATATAAGCGTTTGTGTGACATGTATCAACCATTCTGAACACCGGATACATATTGTTTTCTTTACGGAGGTTGTATACATCAAGCTCAGTAACATCCCATAAAGCAGCGATAAACTTATCACAGAAACCCATTTTCTTAGCTTCTAGGAGAACATCAACGTTGTTTTTGTTGTCTTTGAGTTTATTTTCCATCAAAACGATGTTCTTGAATGCTTCAAGGAAGTACTCAGTAATCTTAGTAACATCGTGAATCTTCTCGATTGACTCATTTCTACGTAAAAGCTCAGTAACAGCAAAGATGTTATCATCTTTAAACTGCTCGATATATGTGTAGAGCTCGTCATTACTCATAGAGCTGAATTTTGCCATATAGTAGTGGCATACGCCTGTCTCGAGTGAACGAACAGATTTGAGTAAGCACTCTTCAAGGTTAGAACCGATACCCATAACCTCACCAGTAGCTTTCATCTGTGTGTCAAGGATGTTAGAAGCTGTAGTGAATTTATCAAATGGGAAACGTGGAAGCTTAGCAACGATATAGTCAAGTCTTGGCTAAGATGCGTTAGTGTTAGCAATTTCGATATCTCTTAAAGCCATACCCATAGCGATTTTAGCAGTAACTCGTGCAATCGGATAACCTGAAGCTTTGGAGGCAAGAGCTGATGAACGGGATACTCGTGGGTTTACTTCGATAAGGAAGTATTCACTTGAGTTAGGATTAAGAGCAAACTGCACGTTACATCCACCCTCAATTTTAAGCTCACGGATAAGCTTAATCGCGCTGTCGTTGAGCATCTTAAGGTCGTGGTCGTTAAGTGTGAGAATTGGAGCAACTACTAAAGAGTCTCCAGTATGAACACCCACAGGGTCGATATTCTCCATACCGCAAATTGTGATAGCAGTATCTTCTGAGTCACGCATAACTTCGAACTCAATTTCTTTATAACCCTTAACGCTCTTTTCGATAAGAACCTGATGAACAGGAGAAAGTTTGAATGCGTTAAGACCGATGTCTTCGAGTTCTTTTTCGTTATTAGCGAAACCGCCGCCAGTTCCACCGAGTGTGAAAGCAGGACGTAAAACTACAGGGTAGCCAATACGCTGTGCTGCAGCCTTAGCTTCTTCGATATTGTAAGTGATTTCTGATGGAATAACAGGCTCACCGATAGACTCACAGAGCTGTTTAAATAAATCTCTGTCCTCAGCACGTTCAATACTCTCAGAGCTTGTACCGAGAAGTTCAACACCACACTCTTTGAGTACACCCTTTTTCTCGAGCTGCATAGCAAGGTTAAGACCTGTCTGTCCACCAATACCAGGTACAATAGCATCTGGTCTTTCGTGTCTAAGGATTTTTGCAACATACTCAAGTGTGAGTGGCTCCA
>JAZSFG010000163.1:0-3842 GCA_045532065.1 Ruminococcus sp.
CTGAGCTTACTTGCGTGACGGAGGAAATAATAACACAGATGATTGCGAATGTACCGAAAATCAGTATCAGTTTTTTCATAAACATACACCTCTTCACTATTTTTTCACATTTTTTATGTAATATTCATATTTTTAGGTGTGATTTTAGTATAAAAAATCTCTGTTATTCTAAAGTTATTTTTACAAAAAATGTTTATTTTCTCTGTTAAAAGTGATATACTTATTGTGGCTATATGTATTTTAGTAGGAGGTCGGAAAAATGAGAAAAACCGACATCAGCAAATATACCGAAAAAATCGATATTACAAAAAAGAGCTCCACGGCTTCAGTTGTGTTCAGCGCACTGTGGAAAGTACTCAAAACCGTGATTGCGGTTTTGGTGTGTGCAGGAGTTATCGTTTCGGTTTCTGTCGGTGTGTATGTTTTTAATCTTGCGAGTGAGCCTACGGGTATCGACCTTAATGCTCGAAGTCTGAACCTTTCCTCGTTCATATACGTTAAAGACCCTGATACCGGCGAGTTTGTCGAGTATCAGAAGCTGTACGGTACGGAAAACCGTATATGGGTTGATTTAGGCGATATGCCTGAGTATATGGGTGACGCTATCGTTGCTATTGAGGACAAGCGTTTTTATGAGCATAACGGTGTCGACTGGAAGCGTACCGGTGGTGCGGTTATCAGTTTGCTTTCGGGTTCTGACAGCTACGGCGGTTCGACTTTAACTCAGCAGCTCATCAAAAACATCACCGATGATAACGAGGTTTCGCTTACCCGTAAACTTCGAGAAATCTTCCGCGCACTCAACATCGAGCGTGAGTATTCGAAGGATGATATCTTAGAAGCGTACTTGAATGTTGTAAACTTCGGTAACAACGCACAGGGCGTTCAGGCGGCTGCAGAGCTGTATTTTGACAAGGAAATTTCCGAGTGTACTATCTGCGAATGTGCTGCTATCGCGGGTATTACACAGAACCCGTCACAGTGGAATCCGCTTATCTACCCTGAAAATAATAAAATCCGTCGTGAACTCGTGTTAGATCAGATGTATGAGCAGGAGAAAATCACGAAAGAAGAATACGAGCAGGCTATGAAAGAGTCCGAGACTCTCGAGTTTGTTGACTACTCTGACCACGATGATGATGACGATGTTGATGAGGATAACATCCAGAACTGGTATATCGACCAGATGTACGGCGACTTAGTTCGAGATCTTGCGAAGTACTACGACATCAGCGAAGAGGCTGCTTCTGATAAGCTCTACACAGAGGGTCTGAAAATCTACTGTGCGGTTGACCTTGAGACTCAGGAGATGGTTGAGTACGAGGGCCGTCATATGAACGAGACTTTCGGTACAGACCTTGAGGTCGGTATGACGATGGTCGACTTTGACGGGCGAGTTATCGCTACAACAGGTTCTTCTAAAAAGAAAGACGGAAACCTGCTTTATGACCGTGCTTCTGACGCGGTGCTCCAGCCGGGTTCTTCTATCAAACCTATTTTCACATATCCTATCGCTCACGAAACAGGACTCAACCACTACTCGAGTCTGGTTCTCGACGAGCCGATCGAAAAATATCGATATAATGACGAGGGTGTTTTAGTCGCAGGTCCTAACAACGCTTACGGCTACTACAACGGTCTTATCCCTGTTCCTGAAGCTATGGCGTGGTCATCCAACGCTGCGACTGTGCAGACTTTGAAAAACATAGGTTCTGAGACAGCGTATAATCAGGCTGTAAATGTTATGGGATTTGAACACTTAGACCCTGACGTTGACCCATACTCACTCGGTGCTTTATCACTCGGTGGTATGTCGGGTGGTGTAACGGTACGAGAGATGGCTGCGGCTATCACTTACGTCGGTAACGGCGGACTTTACTACAAGCCGTACACATATTATTATGTAACAGACCGAAACGACACTATCATTCTTGATAATCGTAACAATATTCCTACGGAGGCTTACTCTCCTGAGACAGCCTACGCGATGAACCGCACACTTTTATATAACGTGCGCACATCACAGCACTCACACTCACAGAACGCTAACGTCTACGGATGGGAAATCGTCGGTAAGACAGGTACTACTGATGACGATAAGGACTCATGGTTTGTCGGCGCGTCACCTTACTGTACGCTTGCTATCTGGACAGGTTATGACCAGCCAAGCAGAGTGTACGCAACAAGTGCCGCTACTTCAGTGTGGCGTACTGTTATGAGTAGGTACTTAGAAGGTAAGGAGTACAAGGAATTTGACAAGCCTGACTCTATAGTTACTGCTACTTACTGTAAGGGTTCGGGTATGCTCGCATCTGCGGGTTGTTCTGATACTGCTCCTGGTTATTACTCTGAGAAGAACATGCCTGAGTACTGTACAGGTTATCACGTTGCTTTCGGTGGCAGATACAGTTCTACTACATCGAGCAAGGATGATGAGGACGAAACAGAGGATGAGACAACAGATGCTACAACGGAGACTACCGATGATTCCGATGGCGGCGAGACTACCGCGCCTGAGGGCTCAGAGGGTGCTTCCGATACACCTGCTGACACTCCTGTTGAGCAAGTAGAATAGTAAAAGTAATTTTTCTGAAAGGTTTTATATATTATGGTTTCAGTTGCAATAATGGGTCACGGAGTGGTTGGCTCCGGTGTCGCAGAAATCCTGCTGACACACAAACAAAAACTCTTCGCTTCGGTTGGCGAAGAAATCTACATAAAGCACGTGCTGGATTTACGTGAGTTTCCTGACAGCCCTATCGCTGACAGGTTCACTAAGAACTTCGAGGACATCGTAAACGATATCGAAGTCAGAGTTGTAGTCGAGGTTATGGGCGGTGTAAATCCTGCGTACGACTTTGTAAAGCGCTGTCTGCTTTGCGGAAAGAGTGTAGTAACATCTAACAAAGAGCTTGTTGCTGCTCATGGTGCAGAGCTTTTACAGATTGCTAAAGAGAACAACACAAACTTCCTTTTTGAAGCTTCTGTTGGCGGTGGTATTCCGATTATCCGTCCGATGAACCAGTGCCTTGTTGCTAACAATGTTTCTGAAGTAGCAGGTATCTTAAACGGCACTACAAACTTCATCTTAACTAAGATGATTAACGAGGGTATGGAGTTTGACGAGGCGCTTAAACTAGCACAGGACTTAGGTTATGCAGAGCGTAATCCTGAGGCTGACGTTGAAGGTCACGATGCGTGTCGTAAGATTTGTATACTCGCATCTCTCGCTTATTCAAAGCATATTTACCCTGATGCTGTTTACACAGAGGGTATCACAAAAATCACTCTCGACGATGTAAAATACGCTTCAATCTGGGGTGGTGTTATCAAGCTCATCGGTAAGGTGAAGAAACTCGAAAACAACATGATTGACATTGTGGTTGCTCCGATGTTTGTACCATATACAAGTCAGCTTTCAAGTATCGAAGATGTTTTCAACGGCATTATGGTACGTGGTGACTGTACAGGTGACGTAGTGTTCTACGGTAAGGGTGCAGGTAAGCTCCCTACTGCTTCTGCTGTTGTTGCTGACGTTGTTGACTGCGTTAAGCACTTAAAAGTTAGAAAACACCTTTTCTGGGCTGATTCTGATAACTCTTCTGTTATCGATTACAAAGAGTCTGTCACAGCGATGTACATACGCGCTAAAGCAGACAACCGTGACTCTGCATATAATAAAGCAAAAGAGCTCTTTAAGGATATTCATATCCTCGAAAATAAAGATGCCGCACAGGGCGAAATCGCCTTTGTGTGCGAGCCGATGAAATACTCAGATATTCTTAATAACATTGATGCATTAAATGCAGCCTCAGTAAAAGTCGAGTCTGCAATTCGTATCG
>JAZSFG010000123.1:0-11875 GCA_045532065.1 Ruminococcus sp.
CTACCATTTTGATAAGATTTTTGATTATTTAATACCACAACACTTGTCTGATAAAGCAGATGTCGGTGTTAGAGTGCTGATACCTTTTGGTCGTGGTAACAAAAAGCGGCAGGGTATCATTATGGAGATTGTAAACGAGGCTGATGATGTTTCTAAGCTTAAAGAAATATCTGATGTGCTTGACTTGACTCCTGTTTTAAACAATGAAATGCTCGAGCTTGTCCGCTTTATGAAGAGCCACTGCTTTTGTACTTATTACGACGCAGTGCGTGCTATGCTTCCTGCGGGCATTAACTACAAAATCACCACTGAGTATTCTGTCAAAAAGCCTCTAGAGTTTGATATTTGCGACTTAGACGAAGAAAAGCGTAGAATAGTAAACTATCTGCTCAAAAAGGGAAAGCCTGTTAAAAGGGAACTTATTTTAGATGCATTCGGTTTTGAAGATTCTGCTCTTCTTGACCTTATGTGCACTGAGGGACTTTTACAGAAAAACGACTCGACATACCGCCGTACCGGCGACAAGAGCGTGAAAATGGTTTGTATTAACGACGAAGTGAACTCAAGCGTTAAACTTACCGATAAACAGAACGTAGTTTTCGAGCTTTTGCAGACTGTCGGTAGCGTCAGCGTTAAGGAAATATGCTACTACACGGGTGTCACTGTTTCTGTAGTTGACTCACTCGTGAAAAAAGGGCTTGCGTCATATTACGATGACGAGGTTTTCCGTATTCCAAAGTCAGAGGTATCTAAAAAGCGTGATATCACTTTAACTGATGAACAGAATGTCGCTTTTACTACACTTTTAGAAGACTACAAGTGTGACAAAGGTGTAGTATCGCTTCTTTACGGTATCACAGGCTCTGGCAAAACTTCTGTTTTTATGAAGCTTATAGAGCAGGTGGTAGAAGATAATAAAGGTGTCATCGTTATGGTGCCTGAAATTGCGCTTACAAGTCAGCTTATATCTATTTTTAAGTCTAATTTCGGTGAGAAGGTCGCTGTTTTCCACAGCGGTCTGTCACTTGGTGAGCGTCTTGACGAGTTCAAGCGAGTCAAGAGTGGTGTTGCTAAAATCGCTATCGGTACCCGTTCGGCTGTTTTTGCGCCTTTTAATAACCTCGGACTCATTATTATGGACGAGGAACAGGAGCACACCTACAAATCCGAAGGTAAACCGCGTTTTCATGCTCGTGAACTTGCGAAATTCAGAGCTACATACAATAAATCTCTCCTCGTTTTAGCGTCTGCTACTCCGAGCGTAGAGACTTACTATAACGCAAAGTCAGGCAAATACAACATCGTAACGCTAAAGAATCGTTACGGCAACGCTACTTTACCTGATGTTTTAGTTGCTGATATGAACGAAGAACTGAGTGTTGGTAACACATCGCAATTTTCAAGCTTACTTCTTGAGCACATCGAGTATAATCTCGACAACAAAAAGCAGACTATTTTACTGCTTAACAGACGTGGACATAATACTTTTGTGTCGTGTTCTAATTGCAGAGAAACTGTAGTGTGTCCTAATTGCTCGATTTCGATGACTTACCACTCTGCTAACAACCGACTGATGTGTCACTATTGCGGTCATTCTGTTAAGTACGACGGAGTTTGTCCGACATGTAATGGTCACTCGCTTAGATTTTCGGGCTTTGGTACACAGCGTGCAGAAGCTGAGCTTGCCGAGATTTTTCCGCAGGCTCGAATTCTTCGAATGGATACCGATGCGACTATGAGTAAATCCTCACATGAGAAGAAACTTTCACAGTTTGCAAATGGTGACTACGATATTCTTGTCGGTACACAGATGGTCGCAAAAGGACTCGATTTTCCGAACGTCACATTAGTCGGAGTATTAAGCACCGACCAGATGCTGTATTCTGACGATTACCGCAGTTTTGAGAACGCTTTTTCGATGATTACTCAGGTTGTCGGTCGTAGCGGCAGAGGTGAGGAAAAGGGCAGAGCTGTTATTCAGACATTCACTCCTGAAATCCCGATTATCTCACTCGGTGCATCTCAGAATTACGATGCTTTTTACGAAGACGAGATAAAAATTCGTAAAGCTATGCTTTACCCACCGTTTGCACAGCTGTGTCTTGTTGGTTTCGTGAGTGAAAACAACATGAAGGTAGCGCGTGCTTCTTCGCAGTTTGTTACTTTGCTTGTTGAGAAACTGAATGCTCAGTACAGCGAGCTTCCTATTCGTATTTTAGGACCTTCGCCTGCGTCTGTGCCGAAAATCAACAACAAGTACAGATACAAGATTATATTAAAATGCAGAAATGATTCAAAATTCAGAAAGATGCTGTCAGAAATCCTAGTCGAGTTTTCAAAGCTCAAAGACTATAACGATGTTACTGTCTACGCTGATATGCATCCTGTGGAACTTTAAAATATAAGGAGTGTTATTATGGCACTTAGAAACATAGTAAAAGAAGGAGACGACATTTTACTAAAGAAATGTCGCCCTGTTGAAAAATTTGATAATAAGCTCCATAGTCTTCTCGATGATATGGGAGAAACCCTCTATCATTCCGGTGGTGTCGGCTTAGCCGGCCCACAGGTTGGTATTATGAGACGCGTTTGTGTAATCGATATCGGCGATGGTCTTATCGAGTTTATTAACCCTCGTATTATAAAAGCTGAGGGTAAACATCAGGTGGTTGAAGGCTGCCTTTCTTCTCCTGGTGAATTTGGTATAGTAGAGCGTCCTGAGAAGGTAACTGCTGTTGCTTTTGACAGAGATGGTAACGAATTCGAGGTTGAAGGTGAAGGCTTGTTTGCACAGGCTATGTGTCACGAATTTGATCACCTCGACGGCGTCCTCTTTAAATCTAAAGTTATCCGTATGCTTTCTCCTGATGAGATTGCACACGATGATGAGGAATAAGGTGAAAGAATGAAAATTATTTATATGGGCACACCTGACTTTGCTGTTGCTTGTCTTAAGGGTATTCTTGATGCGGGTTATGATGTCTGCGCTGTGTTTACACAGCCTGACAAACCTCGTGGCAGAAAAATGGTTATGACACCACCTGATGTTAAGGTGTGTGCACTCGAGAGAGGTATCCCAGTTTATCAGCCTGTTTCTTTTAAAGACGGCAAAGCGTTAGAGATAATTAAGGAATACAATCCTGATGTTATCGTAGTTGCCGCTTATGGTAAGATTCTTCCGAAAGAGGTTATCGATTACCCGAAATACGGATGTATCAATATCCACGGCTCTATTTTACCTAAATACAGAGGCGCTGCTCCGATTCAGTGGTCTGTTATCAATGGTGATAAAGAGACAGGTATCACTACTATGCAGATGAACGAGGGTTTGGATACAGGCGATATTCTCCTTGTCGAAGAGACCCCGATTTCACTTGATGATACTGCTGAGTCAGTTTTCGACCGTCTGGCTGATATCGGCGCTAAACTCATTGTCGAAACTTTAGAAAAAGCTGAAAAAGGCGAGCTTAATCCTGTAAAGCAGAACGAAGAAGAGTCATCTTACGCACCGATGCTTGATAAAAATATCAGCTTGATAGATTTTAACAAAGACGCCTTAACTGTCCACAACCTCATCCGAGGTCTCTACAGCTGGCCGATTGCACACACATTCTTACACGGTAAGAAATTAAAGGTGTACAAATCTGCTGTGTCTGATAAATGCGGTAAGGTGGGTGAGGTGTTGTCGCTTTCTCCGCTTACTATTGCTTGTGGCGATAAATCCGTTGAGATACTTGAACTTCAACTTGAGGGTAAGAAGCGTATGGATTATAAATCCTTCCTTTTAGGACACCCTATAGAATGCGGTACTAATATTCTGGAGGATTGATTATGCCTTTTATATATTTCGACTATACTTATTTAGTTTTAATTCTTCCTTGCCTTATACTTTCGATTATCTGCAGCGCGAAAGTTAATTCTACATTTAAAAAGTATTCGCAGGTGCGAAACACACGTAATTTAACAGGCGCACAGGCGGCTCAGAATGTTCTTATGAGCCACGGTGTTACAGGCGTTAGAATTGAACCTGTAGCGGGTAATTTGACCGACCATTTTGACCCTAGAACTAACACAATCCGTCTGTCAGAAAGTGTGTATAACAGCACTTCTGTTGCCGCTGTCGGTGTCGCTTCGCACGAAGCAGGTCACGCTGTACAGCACGCTCAGGGTTATGTGCCTAACAAAATCCGCAGCGTAGTTGTTCCTGTTGCGAATTTTGGCTCTAAACTTAGCTGGATTCTGATTTTAATCGGCTTATTGTTGCCAGTTGAGTACAGCGTTGTTGTATATATCGGAATTTTCATGTTCTCTTTTTCAGTTCTTTTTACTCTCATTACTCTTCCTGTTGAGTTTAACGCGTCAAAAAGAGCGTTACAGACTATTGAGAGTACGAATATGTTAAACGGCGAAGAATATAAAGGTGCAAAGAAAACGTTGTCTGCAGCAGCTATGACTTATGTTGCTGCCGCAGCTACGTCAGTAGCTTCACTTTTAAGACTTATTTTAATCGCAAGAAGACGTAGATAATTTACGAGGTTTTTATGGCTGACGTCAGAAAAATAGCGTTTAACGCTTTGTACAGAGTGCTTTTTAAAGATGGTTATTCTGCACTCGTTTTAAACAACGCTATAAAAGAAAATTCACTTAATAGAATTGACGCCTCCTTTCTGTCACATCTTGTTTACGGTGTGCTCGAGAGGAAGGTGTTGCTTGACTATGTCATTTCGCAGTATTCAAAAATCAAGCCTAAGAAGATTGAAAACAAAACTCTTATTATTCTTGAGCTCGGTATGTTTCAGCTTCTTTTTATGGATAAAGTACCGCCTAACTCTGCGGTTGATGAAAGTGTTAAGCTTTCTAAAAAAGTGGGTGCGTATAAGTCATCGGGCTTTATTAACGCTGTTTTACGTAATTTTCTTAGAAGCGATATGAGATACTCTCTGCCGAACGAGAAAAACGAACTCGAATTTTTATCAGTAAAATATTCCTGTCCTGATTTTTTAGTAAAAAAGTGGCTTAGTCAGTATGGAAAAGACAACACACTCGGTATTTTAGAGGGACTCGCACAGCGTCCGCCGCTCACAATTAGAGTTAATACACTTTTATCAACTAAAGATGAGCTTATAAAAGAGCTTACTGATAGTAAAGTAAAAGTAAGCGAAGTGCCGTTTCTTGAGAATGCTCTTAATATCGAAGATACAGGCTCTATTGAAGAGCTTAAATCATTCAAAGATGGCAAGTTTTACGTTCAGGATTGTGCATCACAGCTCTGTTGTGAGATGCTAGATGTAAAGCCTGATATGAAAGTATGCGACGTGTGTTCCGCTCCAGGTGGAAAATCTCTTTATTGTGCAATAAAAATGCAGAATGAGGGAGAGGTTTATTCCTACGACTTGTTTGAACACAAAATAAAGCTTATAAACGAGTCCGCTAAAAGACTTAAAATTGATATTATTAACGCTGATGTACGCGATGCATCAGACGAAAATCTGCCACTTCCACAGTGTGACAGACTGCTTTGTGACGTGCCTTGTTCGGGTTTCGGAATCATTCGTCGAAAGCCTGAAATTCGTTACAAAAAAGCAACAATTATTGACAATTTACCCCAGTTGCAATACAGTATATTGTGTGCTAATGCTGACAAATTAACAAATGGTGGTGTGCTCGTTTATTCTACCTGTACTCTCTGCGATGAAGAGAATATTGACATCGTGAACAGATTCTTAAAAGAGCACGAAAACTTCGAGCCTTTTGCGCTTGAGTTACCTCTCGGGTTTAATCGCTTTATCGATGAACCGGACAACGTGTTAACTTTGTTACCGCACAAAAATATGACCGACGGCTTTTTTATCGCGAAGTTTCGAAAGGTTAGGTAATATGATTGATATAAAATCACTTTTCGATTCTGAGATTGAAAAGCTTATAATTGAAAACGGTTTTCAGAAATTCAGAGCCAAGCAAGTTCTCGATTGGCTGAAAAAGGGCGTCACTTCATTTTCACAGATGAAGAATGTCCCGAAAGATGTTGTTTCTTTTTTAGAAAATAACTGCTATATCAGTACTGCCTCAATTGAACGAAAACTCGTTTCTAAACTCGATGGCACAGTTAAATATCTATTTTCATTTCACGATAACGAATGTGTCGAAAGCGTTGTAATGAACTATAATCACGGCTACTCTATCTGTATTTCTACTCAGGTCGGTTGTAAGATGGGTTGTACTTTCTGTGCAACAGGTAAAAGCGGATATTCTAGAAATCTGACCGCTTCTGAGATGCTTGCACAGATTGAATCCGCTCAAAAAGACTTAGGTGTGCGTATTTCCAACATCGTTCTGATGGGCATGGGCGAGCCACTCGATAATTTTGACAATGTGACTAGATTTCTTAAGCTCGTTTCTTCAGAACAGACACTTAACATCGGAATGCGTCACATTACTTTATCAACCTGTGGCATTGTACCGAAGATTATTGAGCTTGCTGATATGAAGCTTCAGCTCACGCTTTCTGTTTCGCTTCATGCTCCGTTTGATGAACTCAGAAGTAAAACTATGCCAATTAATAATGCTTATAATATCAGTGAACTTTTAGACGCTTGCAGATATTATATAGATAAAACTAATAGACGAGTATCTTTTGAGTACGCGCTTATCGACTCGGTTAATGACTCTGACGAGTGCGCAAAAGAACTCGGGAAACTATTAAGCGGTATGCTGTGCCACGTTAACCTGATTCCCGTGAATTCTGTACAGGGCACAGGGTACATAAAAAGCAAGATTAAAAGACAACAGGCTTTTGTTGATATATTATCTGCCTGCGGTATTACAGCCACAGTCAGAAGAACCTTAGGAAGTGATATTAACGCTTCCTGTGGTCAGCTTAGAAGAAAATATAAAGAAGGAGGAATTTGATATGGAAGTGTTTTCACGCAGTGACATCGGTTTAGTCAGAAAAGAAAATCAGGATAGTTGCAGCTTCTCTGTCATTTCTTCCAGCTGTGTTTGGGCAGTTGTTTGTGATGGTATGGGCGGAGCCCGTGGTGGTAAAACCGCAAGCTCAACCGCTGTTGAATTTATCACAGAATTTTTAAACAAGAATTACCACGATAAAATGGACGAGGAAGAGCTATCTGCTGTATTGATCGACGCTGTAGATGGCGCAAACACCGAAGTTTACCGAAAATCTGTAGAAGATGTTGAACTTGCTGGTATGGGCACTACATGTGACCTCGTTTTTATAAGGAATTCGATTGTTCACGTTGTTCACGTTGGAGACAGCCGTACATATTCAATCCGAGGCGGTAAGATTTTACAGATTACTGAAGACCATTCGGTAGTACAGGAAATGGTTAAACGCGGTGAGATTACCCCTGAACAAGCGCTGACCCATCCTAATAAGAACTTCATCACCCGAGCTTTAGGTATAAATCAGACTTTAAGGCTTGACTACATAGAGGCTGATTTTGAGTACGGAGATGTTCTTCTGATTTGTTCAGATGGTTTATCAAACTGCGTATCACAAGCAGATATAGTAAAAACCGTGCACGAAAACCGTGGTATTTTACTTGTTGATACATTGGTAGAACTTGCGAAAATCGGCGGCGGTAATGACAACATTACTGTAACAGTAATTTATTGAGAGGAGTGACATACAATGGATAAATACACAGGCAAAAAGCTTGATGGACGTTATGAGATTCGTGAACTCATCGGCGTTGGCGGTATGGCTAACGTATATCATTGTTATGACACTATTGATGACCGCGAAGTTGCTATTAAAATTTTAAAGGACGAGTTTCTCGATAACGAGGACTTCATTCGTAGATTTAAAAATGAGTCTAAAGCGATTGCTGTGCTTAATCACCCTAACATTGTTCGTGTATACGACGTAAGCTTTGGTGATATGATTCAGTATATCGTTATGGAGTATATCGACGGTATTACTTTAAAAGAGTATATCGAGATGCAGGGCGTGCTTGACTGGAAAGAGACTTTACATTTAACTACACAGATTCTTAAAGCTCTTCAGCACGCTCACGAAAACGGTATTGTTCACCGTGACATTAAACCACAGAATATTATGCTTTTACAGGACGGTACTATTAAAGTTACTGACTTTGGTATCGCTCGTTTTTCTTCAAACGCTACCCGTACTATGACAGAGCAGGCTATCGGCTCTGTTCACTATATCGCTCCTGAACAAGCGAGAGGTGAGAAGACTGACGGCAAAACAGACATTTATTCTGTCGGCGTTATGATGTACGAGATGCTTACTGGTCGTCTGCCTTTTGAGGCCGATTCTGCTGTGTCTGTTGCTCTGATGCAGCTCCAGTCTACACCGAAGCGTCCTCGTGAAATTAATCCTGATATACCGAGCGGTTTAGAAGAAATCACAATCAAAGCGATGCAGAAGAGCCCATCAAGTAGATATAACTCTGCTGTGGTTATGCTTTCTGACATCGAACGCTTCAGACTTAATCCAAGTATCAGCTTTGAGTATAAATATTTCGAAGAAAAGACTTCTTATGGCGACGCAGTCAGAAGAAGCAGAAAACACCACGAAAATGATAAAAACAACGATAACGACTACGATGATTCACCGGTTAAGTCACCTGTTCTTTCTGCTATAAAGGGCGTTATAATCGCTGCAATTATCGCTTTAGTCGTATTTGGTGCTTTAGCTCTGATTAACGGATATAACGCATCAAAACCTAAGGAAGTTGAAGTCCCTGATTTTGTAGGTATGTCAATTGCTGAAGCTAACGCGCTTAGCAACGGTCAGTTTGTTTTTGAATACGAAAATCGTTACAGCGACGAATTCGAAGTTGACACTATTATTTATCAGAACCCTGAACCTGGCTCTAAAAAGGTAAAAGAGGGGTCAACAATCTCACTTGTTATCAACTCTTCTGAATCCGAAGTTGCTGTGCCTTACGTTGGCGTCAGCGGCAGCGTGGAAGCTATTGTTGAGAAAATCAAGTCCGTAAATCTTGTTCCGGTTATCCTTTATGTAAACTCTGAAAAAGAGGAACAGACTGTCGATAGCGTGTTCCCACAGATTGGCACTAAGGTTAATATTGGTTCTACAGTTTATGTGTTTGTTTCTAAAGGTCCTGCTAAGGGTGCTATTGAAATGCCAGATTTAGAAGGTCTTTCAGCACAGCAGGCTCAGGCTAAGCTTAAAGAAGTTGGTTTAGAGGATGTTTCTATTGCTTACGACGAGCAGAGCAAAGCTCAGAAAGACACAGTTTTACGTCAGAATCCGGTTAAAGGCAGTAGAGTTGATAAGAACTACAGCGTAGTAATCATTTGTGCTAAGGGAGAAACTGAAAAAGAAGTTCCTATCTACGTTGATATGCCTTCCTCAGTAAATTATGATGTAGCAGTTACTGTTGAAGTTGACGGTAAAGCAACAGCCGATTACGAATCGACAGTTAATCCATCACAGACTTCTACACTCACTATTAAAATCAAGTGTAAAGAATCAGTTAAAGTTGTAGTTAAGCTCGATGGTCAGAATTACAGAGAGTATTCTATCGACTATGATGAGGGCTTTGTTACAACTGTCAGCACACACGACTTCACACCACAGACACCTGAGACAGTAGCTCCTACTGAGGCGTCTACTGAAGCAAGCGGAGTGTAATCTATGGCTGAGTTTTCAGGAATAATAATAAAAATCACCGGCGGCTTCTACTATGTGGAAGCCAACGGCTGTATATACGAGTGTAAAGCCAGAGGAGTGTTCCGTAAACGAGGTTGCACACCGTTAGTCGGTGATTATGTCACTATCAATGTACCTGAAAGTGACGGATACTGCTCTATAGAGTCTATAAAAGAGAGGAAAAACTCTCTTGTTCGACCTGCACTTGCGAATCTCGATGTGCTCGTTATTGTCAGCTCCGTTGTCGAGCCTAACATTAACACGTATATCATCGACAAGATGATCTGTGCTGCTGTTGATAAGAATATCGAACCTGTTGTCGTTATCTCTAAAACCGACCTGCAGGATTCTTCACAGTATTTTGATATTTATAACAAAGCAGGTATCAAGGTTATCGAGTACTCTAGTGTCAACAAAATAGGCTTAGAAGAGATTAAAGAAGTGCTTAAAAACAAAGTGTCTGCCTTTTCGGGTAATAGCGGTGTTGGTAAATCTACTTTACTGAACGCGCTGTTCCCTGAGCTTTCTCTTAAAACAGGAGAGATAAGCGATAAACTCGGTCGTGGACGTCACACAACAAGAACCGTTGAGCTTTTTAAATGCTTTGGTGGTTATGTTGCCGATACGCCCGGTTTTTCAACTGTTGACCTCGACAGATACGAGATTATCCACAAAGATAATCTGCAGTACTGTTTCCCTGAGTTTGAGAGCTATATAAATGAGTGTAAGTTTACATCCTGCTCTCATGTGTGTGAAAAGGGCTGTGCCGTTATTGATGCGGTTAATAACGGCGATATTCCGAAGTCCCGTCATGAAAGCTATGTCCGTATGTATAACGAAGTGAAGGATATAAAAGACTGGCAGCTTAATAAGTAGCTTTAAAAATAGCCCGAATGTGTGTTGCATTCGGGCTTTGTTAATAAGTTGTAGTATAATTTATAATTCTTATTTACAAAAATGTAATAGATAAATCAGCAGTGTATCTTGTAATATACAGTTCAAATGTGATATACTAAATTAGTAAAATGTGTCAATATGACTTATCTGGAGGATACTTTATGCATTTATGTATGGGTTGCCTTAATGAAATATCTTTAGAAACCGCTATTTGTCCTAACTGTGGTTTTGATAATTCTGTTGAACAGAGTGCTCCGTTTCTGCCTTACGGTACTGTTCTTAATAACAAGTACGTAGTCGCAAAAGAGCTTAACACAAACGGCGAGAGCACTCGTTATCTCGGATATGATAAAACAACAGGTAAAGTTGTTGTTATTCGTGAGTTTCTGCCTATCGGTTTGTTTGATAGAGCACAGGGCGATAAAATTATAAAAATCTTACCTGACGCTGTTTCTAACTACAGCGTTGCAGTATCTGATTTTGAGAATTACTATAATAAAATTATGTCTTTATCTGATATGTCTGCTATGGTGGTTATTGAAGACATCTTCAGAGAGAACAACACTTGCTACGTTATCGAAGAAAACAGCGACAACGTTCCGTTTACTGAATATGTAGCTAAAAACGGCGGTCACCTTGAGTGGGATGACGCTCGTCCGTTGTTTATGCCTATAATTTCTTTACTAGAAGCTTTACACAAGGTTGGTATCGGTCACTACGCTGTTTCTCCGAGTAACCTTTCTGTAAACGCTGAGGGTAAGCTTATTTTAAACGGCTTTTCTACTGAAAACGAGCGTAAGCGTGGAACAATGCTTAAATCTCAGCTTTTCTCTGGCTGTGGCGCACCTGAACAGTATAGAAACGATAATGTACTTGATGATGCTACAGATATTTACGGATTTACTGCTACATTGTTCTTCGCTTTAACCGGTAACTTACCTGCTAATGCTAAAGATAGAACTAAAGACTCACGTCTTCTTATCAGCACTAACACCGTTAAGCGTCTGCCACCACACGTTGTTACAGCACTTGCTAACGGCTTACAGATGCGTCGTGATATGCGTATCGCAAACTTCGAAGAGTTACGCTCACAGCTTTCTGTTGCTTCAACCGTGCAGGCTATTCAGGAAGAGATTTCCAGAACTGCCAGCATGACACCTATAAAGAATGAGAATGAAAAGAAATCAAAGGTTAACGCTACTGCTGTTGGTATTGTAGCAACTGTCGTTGCCTTGCTTCTTTTCTCTGCAATCGGTCTTTTCTGGTTGTCATCTGATCCGTTACAGGGGTTATTTGAAGACGAAACTGTTGCTCCTA
>JAZSFG010000178.1:0-6842 GCA_045532065.1 Ruminococcus sp.
GATGTGATAACCATCTCAGGACCAAATACTGCAGGGTCCTGGTTTGTCCAGAATGCAACCTGACATGTCTTTGAGCTGTCTTCTGGGTTCTCGTAGATATCTTCTGCAACATAAGCTGTATCTTCTAAGCATGTTGTATCGAATAAGAGGTTGTATGTCTGTGAGCCGTTCTCGTTAGAGAAAATTACTGCGTAAAGTACGCCGTCTTCAAGAGCGATACCCTTATCGTCGAAGTTGTATTCCCAGATACCGTCGCCGTCTGCATCAGTACAAGTCTGCTTCTTTGACTGCCATGAGTAGAATGCTTCACCGCCGTATACCCAAACGTGGCAGAATACCTTCTTGAATTCGCCCCAGTTTGATGTGTTAGCGTCGAAGTAGATAACATTCTTTGTTTCTGGTTTTGGATCGTCTGGTGTAGCCTCTGATGGATCTTCAGATGGCTCTGTTGGAATTACTTCCGGAGGTGTAACAACAAAAGATGTAACAACTGTGCCTTCTTTTGTAGCAAAGTCAAAGCCGTTGATGTCGATTGTAAGTGTAACAGTTGAACCGTTTACTTCAACAACATTGTTAGGGTTTTCCTGGCCGTCGAAAATGCCATCGATTGTCCAGTTGTATGCCCATGAGTGGTTTACTGCGAATTTAACCTGATATACATCGTATGCTTCGATGTTTTCGTAAACGATCTGCCATACGCCTGGCTCGATCTCTGTGAGGTCGTTCTCAGCAGCTGCAGGATCCCATGAAACGCCGTTTAACCATGTGCCGTCGCCGTTACCAACTGCTGTGATAGCTTCAACAACGAATTCTGATTTGTCGATGATGTCGCCGTCAACTGCGATAGCCTGTGTAGCTGAATCGAAGTAGATTGTTACTTCACCGGCATCTGTTGTTACGAATGTGAAGTTTGCAGCAGGATAAGCAACATCCCAAGTACCGTTTGTAACCTTGAAGTTGTATGTGCCAGCAGCAGCAACGCCAGCTGTGAGAGCGTAGTTATATGCAACGCCATCAAGCTCGTATTCGCCCTGTGTCATCTCGTTTGCAGCTGGAGTCCATGCAGGTGTAAGGAAGTCGCCAGCAACTGTGTATTTTGAAGCCTCTGAAGGTTCCTCTGAAGATGGCTCTTCTGATGATGGTTCCTCTGAAGATGGTTCTTCTGATGGTTCTTCAGATGATGGTTCTTCTGAAGATGGCTCCTCTGAAGATGGCTCCTCAGATGGCTCTGTTGGCTGTGGCTCGTCTGGTGAAGCCTCGCTTGGCTCTGTTGGCTCTTCTGGAGCTGTAACAACAAATGAAGTAACAACTGTGCCTTCCTTTGTAGCAAAATCAAAGCCGTTGATGTCGATTGTAAGTGTAACAGTTGAACCGTTTACTTCAACAACATTGTTAGGATTTGTCTGGCCGTCGAAAACGCCATCGATTGTCCAGTTGTATGCCCATGAGTGGTTTACAGCGAACTTAACCTGATACATATCATAGTCTTCAACGTTCTCGTAAACGATCTGCCATACGCCAGGCTCGATCTCTGTGAGGTCGTTTACTGAAGCTGCTGGATCCCAGTTAACACCATTTAACCATGTGCCGTCACCGTTACCAACTGCTGTAACTGTCTCAACAACGAATTCTGAATTGTCGATGATGTCGCCTGCAACAGCGATAGCCTGTGTAGTTGAATCGAAGTAGATTGTTACTTCACCGGCAGCTGTTGTTACGAATGTGAAGTTTGCAGCAGGATAAGCAACATCCCAAGTACCGTTTGTAACCTTGAAGTTATATGTACCTGCAGCAGCAACTTCAGCTGTGAGAGCGTAGTCATAAGCTGCGCCATCATACTCGAATGTGCCCTGTGTCATTTCGTTTGCTGATGGATCCCATGCAGGTGTAAGGAAATCACCAGCAACTGTGAAAGTTGTGTCGGCTGCTGAAGCAACGATAGCTAAGTTAGAAAGTAACATAGCGATTGCAACAACAACGCAAAGTAATTTTTTCATTGGTTTTGCCTCCTAAAAATTTATTAATGTAATTATACTACTACTAATATATACATTCAATACAAAAAGCAAAACCGACAGGTAGAAATTCCCTACCTGTCGGTTGTGTAATTTATATAATTTTTTTGCTTTAAATGGCTAAAGCCTCGATTTTACTAAATCGTTTTTTTACGCAGTTTGGTTTTTATGCACAAATAGTCCTGTCGATATTTATGCAATGCTCACAAAAACATTTGAATTTAGTCCGTATCAAGCTTAAGTACAGCCATAAACGCTTCCTGCGGAACTTCGACAGTACCGAGTGAGCGCATACGCTTTTTACCCTCTTTCTGTTTTTCGAGGAGCTTTTTCTTACGGGTGATGTCACCGCCGTAACACTTAGCAAGTACGTCTTTACGCATCGCTTTTACAGTTTCGCGAGCGATAATCTTTCCGCCGATACACGCCTGAATAGGTACCTCGAAGAGCTGACGCGGGATATTTTCCTTAAGCTTTTCAGCCATCTTACGAGCACGGCTGTACGCTTTGTCAGCGTGAATAATAAACGAAAGTGCGTCTACTGTGTCGCCGTTTAACATAATATCGAGTTTCACGAGCTTTGACTCTCTGTATTCTTTCATTTCGTAGTCAAATGATGCGTAACCGCGTGTGCGCGACTTCAGAGTATCGAAGAAGTCGTAGATAATTTCTGCGAGCGGAAGCTCGTAGTGAATATCAACACGGTCGGAGTCGATGTAGTCCATACCGATGAAAGTACCTCGTCTGTCCTGACAAAGCTCCATAATGTTACCGACGTATTCGCTAGGCGCGTAGATGTGCGCGTCAGTAATCGGTTCTTCTGCCGACGCGATAAGCGCAGGGTCAGGGTAGTTAGTCGGGTTAGAAATCATCTCTGTTTCACCTGATGTACGAGTGATTTTATAATTAACTGACGGAGCAGTTGTAATGAGGTCGAGATTGTACTCACGCTCGAGTCGCTCCTGAATAATCTCCATATGAAGAAGCCCTAAGAAACCGCATCGAAAACCGAAACCTAAAGCCACCGAAGTTTCAGGCTCAAAAGAAAGGGAAGCATCGTTTAACTTGAGCTTATCAAGAGCATCTCTTAAATCGCCGTAGCGCGCACCATCTGCAGGATACACACCACAGAATACCATCGACTGAACTTCTCTATAACCCGGAAGTGGCATATCTGCAGGATTCTTAGTGAGTGTAACTGTGTCACCAACCTGTGCGTCCTGTAAACTCTTGATGGATGCTGTGATGTAACCTACTTCGCCTGCGTAGAGTCCTTCTCTCTCTTCAAGCGAAGTTGCTCTCATATATCCGCACTCAACAACGTTGAATGTAGAGCCAGTAGCCATGAGTTTGAACTCGTCGCCCTTATGAATCTGACCCTCTTTTATCCTTACATATATAATAACACCTTTGTAGGAGTCATAATACGAGTCAAAAATCATCGCTTTAAGCGGAGCGTTGATATCACCCACAGGAGCAGGAACGTCTGTTACGATTTTTTCGAGTACAGCAGGGATGTTTATACCAGCTTTTGCACTTACCTGAGGAGCGTCTTGTGCCGGAATACCGATAATGTCCTCGATTTCGTTTATTACACGCTGTGGGTCAGCGGATGGTAAATCGATTTTGTTTACAACAGGGACAATTTCGAGTCCCGAATCAACCGCGAGATAAGTATTAGCGAGAGTCTGTGCTTCAATACCCTGTGACGCGTCAACTACGAGCACCGCACCCTCACACGCAGCGAGCGAACGAGAAACCTCATAGTTAAAGTCGACGTGACCTGGTGTGTCGATTAAGTTAAACTGGTACATCTCACCGTCACTTGCTTTATATTCGAGTGTAACTGCGTGAGCTTTGATTGTAATACCGCGTTCACGCTCGAGATCCATATCGTCTAAAAGCTGGTCTTCCATATCACGCACAGCGACACTCTGTGTATGCTCCAAAATTCGGTCAGCAAGAGTGCTTTTTCCGTGGTCGATATGAGCAATTATGCTGAAATTTCTGATTTTATCCTGATTAAACGCCAAGTAAATCACCTGTAACTAAAAAATTCGTCGTTTGTCTGTGCAAAAGCGTGATTTATCCATAAAATTCTGCTACAAATCCGCATCCGCACACAAATTTACATTGTAATCATATCACAAGTAGTCTAACTTGACAAGTAAACATAGTGCATACTGTTGAAAATGACGAATATTATAAAAAGCTTCTGAAAATCAACGGGATTATTTTCACATATTTTCTTCGCTTTTTGGGATTTATCAATAAAATAAATAAGTTGTTTTTGTGTAAATATTATACTTGTATATTAACAAACGATGTGTTATAATGTATGTACCAAATTATAGGAGGATATTACAATGAAAAGAATTATTAGCATTTTACTTGCAGTAGTATTAGTTGCTTCTTGCGCAGTAGTTGCTTCAGCTTACGGCTGGTCAGATCCAGACATCTTAAAGGCTGATGACGCTATCGCAGAGTACGAAATTCTCTGGGACGAAGAAGTTGCAACAAACAGATACTATTTCCTTATGCCTAACGGCAAGAACGGTGATCTCGGCGACGACGATTCAGTTGACGAAGAGGGTAAGCCAATCGGTCATGCTGGCGAATACGCTCCAACATGGTTCATCAAGATGTCTAACGGCGGCGTAGCTACAAAGACTGCTGGTATCTACTGGTGGGGTACAGGCGTTGCTGATCCAGCTGCTTGGGTAGGTTACCTCCCATCAGGTTCAGACGAAGCTGACCCATACGTTTTCTATGCTGATGTTCCACAGGCTGTTACAACAATCATCTGGAACAACGCTGTTGACGGTGGTATGGACAGCTCACAGGAAATCTACTTCTGTGCTGCACAGACAATTAACATCCCATGTGAGTTCTACGATCCAGAAGAATCACCAAACTACCCAGACGGTACAGACAGCTTCGACAACATGATCTATGTTATCGACCCTGACCTCGTATCAATCAGTGACTACTCACAGAAGCAGACATGCGGTGGTGAGTGGTACTACTACTATGGCAACGGCTGCTATGGCTTCACAGAGGATGGCACAGAGGCTGATTGTCTCCGTTATGACCACTTCGATGCTGATGGCAACCACGTAATCCCTGTTCACGATCCAATCGTAGATCCTGACGATCCTAACAACCTTCCTACAACACCAAGTGAAGAAG
The DNA here is from genome assembly GCA_045532065.1 of Ruminococcus sp. Taxonomy (GTDB): domain Bacteria; phylum Bacillota; class Clostridia; order Oscillospirales; family Acutalibacteraceae; genus Ruminococcoides. Next base: position 5,205 of record JAZSFG010000178.1, read on the forward strand.
AGCCTTCATCAGAAGAGCCTTCATCAGAAGAACCTTCATCAGAAGAGCCATCTTCAGAGGAACCATCTTCAGAGGAACCATCATCTGAGGAACCATCTGAGGAAGTGCCTTCACAAATTCCTTCAGAAGACGCTGACTTCAAACTCGGTGATGTTGACGGTGACGGCAAAGTTACAATTCTTGACGCTTCATACATCCAGCTCGCATTAGTTGGTAAGAAGGATCTCACAGGCAAAGAGGCTGCTGCTGACGTTGATAAAGACGGCAGAACTACAATCCTTGACGCTTCATACATCCAGCTCGCATTAGTTGGTAAGAAAGTAATCGGCTAATCAGTTAGCTTATTAATTCACTGAAAACAGCCACGGTAGCTTAGCCTACCGTGGCTTTTCTACTACTTTTTAAGAGGTTTACTATGACAAAAGGTGAAAAAGCAAAAGCGTTATTCTTAGAGGGCTACAACTGTGCTCAGGCGGTACTGGGTGCTTTTTGCGATGATTTAGGACTCGATTTCGAAATGGCGATGAAGCTTTCTTCCGGCTTTGGCGGTGGTATGGGCAGACTCAGAGAAGTCTGCGGTGCGGTTAGCGGTATGTTCATGGTTTTTAATATGAAGTACGGCTATACATCCCCTACCGACAAAGACGGTAAAATAGAGCTTTACAGTCATATTCAGACTCTTGCAAAAAAGTTCGAAGAAGAAAACGGCTCGATAATCTGTCGTGAGCTGCTCGACTTAACAGAAAAAGTAAGCGAGCCTACTCCTGAAGCACGCACAGCTTCATATTACAAAAAACGTCCATGCGGTGAACTCGTCGAAATTGCCGCAAACATCGTCGACGAATATATGAACAACCTTTAATAAGCAAAAACCACCTGACATTTTTGTCAGGTGGTTTCTTTTTGCTGTAAATTTCTCTCGCAAAAAACAGTTATTTATGTTAAAATTATGTAAGTTAATAAAATTTAACTTTTTTCAACATATAACTGTCACATTCGTGATTTACATTTATCGTATAAAGGAGGCGTGTGAGCATGAGCAAACTGCTTATAGTTGACGATGAGTTTCGTATCCGTGAACTGATTAAAAAATACGCTATGTATGAAGGTCACGCTGTTTTTGAGGCCGAAAACGGTGCCACAGCCGTAAAAATGTGTAGAGAACAGTCGTTTGACCTCATCATTATGGATATTATGATGCCTGAGCTGGACGGTTTTTCGGCATCTGTTGAAATTCGCAAAATGTATAACACACCTATTATTATGCTTTCTGCTCTCGGGGAAGAGTACGACAGAATCCACGGATTCGAAATCGGTGTTGACGACTATGTTGTAAAGCCGTTCTCACCGAAAGAGCTTATGATGCGTGTAAGCGCTGTACTTAAACGCTCACAACAAAAAGACAGCAAGGAAAACGACCGCTTTATATACAAAGGTTTGTGTGTTGACTTCTCTGCACGTACTGTCGAAATCGACGGCGAGAGAATCAATATGACTCCGAAAGAGTACGATTTGTTCTTTTTTATGGTGAAGAACAAGGGTCTTGCACTCAGCCGAGAGACGCTTATCAGCAAGGTATGGGGTTATGACTTTTTTGGGGATGACCGTACTCTTGATACTCACATAAAGCTTCTCAGA
>JAZSFG010000004.1:0-1792 GCA_045532065.1 Ruminococcus sp.
CCGCTTCTTCGTTACCGCACACGTGACATCTGTGTGCTCTCTAGAGAGAAATGCTCGTGCGGTCGTACTCTGATTAAGATGGCTAAGCCTATGGGCAGAAGCGACGATATGATGATTATCCGTGGCGTAAACGTCTTCCCAAGCCAGATTGAAACTGTTTTACTTAACGAGGGCTACCAGCCTAACTACCAGATTATCGTTGACCGTAAGGGTAACACAGACACATTCGACGTTAATGTTGAGATGAACGCTGACCAGTTCACAGATACTGTAAGCGGTGTAACAGCTAAAGAGAAAGCTCTCGCTAACGCTATGAAGGTTATGCTCGGCATTAACCCGAGCGTTCACCTTGTTGCTCCTAAGTCAATTGTTCGAAGTGAAGGCAAGGCTGTTCGAGTTATAGATAAACGTAAGTTACACGATTAAGAGAGGGGATAGAGTTATGTCATTAAAACAGCTTAATATTTTTGTTGAAAATAAAAAGGGTGCTTTAGTTGAAATCACCGAGACTTTAGCGTCCCACGATGTTAACATCCGCGCACTTTCTATCGCTGATACCGAAGAGTTCGGAATCCTGCGACTTATCGTTAACGATAACGACACAGCGTGCAAGATTCTTGCAGAAAAAGATTTTCTTATTAAGGTTACCGAGGTTGTCGGTGTTAAAATCGGTGACCAGCCTGGTAAACTCTCAACAGCCCTTTCTGTTTTAGATAATGAGGATATAAACGTCGAGTATCTCTACGCGTTCATGGCTCGTACAGAAAAACACGCTTATGTTGTACTTCGTGTTGCTGATAACGCACATGCTGAAAAAGCTCTTGAAAACGCTGGTTATCACATGATTACCGACGCTGATATTAACAAACTTTAATATAAAAGCTAAAAGATAATATAAGAAAAGCACCCCGAGAAATCGAGGTGCTTTTTTGTTGTCTTTTATTGTGTACACATTACACAAACAGGAGTTTTATTATTTATAGTAATTGTTAATAGAAAGTACTACACAGCGGTGATATAATTAAAATATAAAGATAAAGTTTTTAGGAGAGGATTCCGATGGAACTTAATATATTTTAATAATAAAAATTCACGAGGTGGTATTATGAGAAAAATATTAACATTAGTCATTTCTTTAATTATGTTGCTTTCAGCTGTAACAACTATTAATGTTGCCGCTGTTAATAATGCCCCGGAAAAAGATTACCTGTTTTTAGATGATTTTGATAAAGCACAGGGCGTATATAGTTATCCTGACAATGTCAGCTATTATTACGATGAGGTATACTATCACCATGTTGACGAAAACGACCCGAACAGCGAAATAGATTGGGCTTTTATTTACGCTTTAGGTTATGCGACAAATAACACCTCAATTAAAACTATTATAGCTGACCGAATCGTAACAACCGCACATGATGTGTGGTATCAATTTGGTTGGGCTTTATATGATGCAGAAACTAAAGAGTTCATTCCTTTGCATTTGATTGATGAAACAAAGTACGAAGGATTACCTGAAGGTCTTGAACAAGCGAACATCGGTACTCCTCTGGGTGATGCTAACCTTGATGGTGAGCTTACTATTTTAGATGCGACATATATCCAGCGTGTTATGGCTAGAGTGTGTGAGTTTGATAGCAGAGATGATTTGCGAATACATTATGAAATAAATGTAGACGGAAAACTTGATTACATCTCTGATATGGACCGCGACGGCGAAACAACAATCTTCGACGCAACCGCTATTCAGATGAAACTCGCTAAAATCGAAACTGAATAAAATTTATTTAAA
>JAZSFG010000018.1:0-7362 GCA_045532065.1 Ruminococcus sp.
AACGCTATTATGGCTGGTCACGAAGCTAACCAGCACATCATCAACTTCATCAAGGGCATTCAGGCTGAAATCGGCAAAGAGAAGTTCTCTTACCCATCAAACGAGCCTGACCATGATATGTTCGAAGCTATCAAGGCTTTCGCTGAAGAGGACATCAAGGTAGCTTTAGACACAGACGACAAGACAGTAAGAGACGAAAGACTCAAGCCTATCTACGAGAAGGTTCACGAGCATTTCGCTGAAATCTACCCTGAATCTGAGGCTAAAATCGACGAGTGTCTCTACAAGACACAGAAGTTCATCGTAAGAAGATGGTTACTCGACGAGCAGAAGCGTGTTGACGGCAGAGGTATGGACGATATCAGACCGCTTGCTTCTGAAGTTTCACTTTTACCACGTGTTCACGGCTCAGGTCTTTTCACTCGTGGTCAGACACAGGTTTTAACAATCGCTACTTTAGGTCCTGTTTCTGATGCTCAGTTACTCGACGGTATCGACGAAGAAGAGACAAAGAGATATATGCATCACTACAACTTCCCAAGCTACTCAGTAGGTGAAACAAGACCATCACGTGGTCCTGGACGTCGTGAAATCGGTCACGGTGCACTCGCAGAAAGAGCGCTTGTTCCTGTTATCCCATCAGTAGAAGAGTTCCCATACGCTATCAGACTTGTATCAGAAGTTGTTTCTTCTAACGGTTCAACATCACAGGGTTCAGTTTGTGGTTCTACTCTCGCGTTAATGGACGCAGGTGTTCCAATCAAAGCTCCTGTTGCCGGTATCTCATGTGGTCTTATCACAGAGGGTGAGCGCTGGATGACTATGGTAGACATTCAGGGACTTGAGGACTTCTTCGGCGATATGGACTTCAAGGTAGCAGGTACACACGACGGTATCACAGCTATCCAGATGGACCTTAAAATCACAGGTCTTCTCCCAGAAATGGTTAAAGAAGCATTAGAGAAAACTCACAAAGCTAGAAACTACATCTTAGACGACATTATGCTCAAGGCTATCGCAGAGCCTAGAGCAGAGCTCTCAAAATACGCTCCTAAGATGCTCACAACTACAATCCCTGCTGACAAGATTGCTGAAGTTATCGGCAAGGGCGGTAAAGTTATCAAAGAAATTCAGGCTGAGTGCGAAGTTAAAATCGACATCGAAGAGGACGGCGAATTCGGTCAGGTATTCGTATCAGGTATCGACGCTGACAAGTGTAAGCGTGCCCTCGAAATCGTTAAGACTATCGCTACAGATCCAGAGCCGGGCGCTATCTTCCTCGGTAAGGTAACACGTATCATGGACTTCGGCGCATTCGTTGAAATCGCTCCTGGTAAGGAAGGTCTTGTTCACGTATCACAGCTCGACGTTAAGCGCACAGAAAACGTAACAGACGTTGTAAACGTAGGCGACGTTATCCGCGTTAAGGTACTCGAGATTGACGACAAGGGCAGACTCAATCTCTCTCGTAGAGATGTACTCATCGAGGTTGACGGTCTTACTCCTGAAAACGATTTAAGCGAGGACAGACCAAGAAGAAGACCTCAGGGTGACAGACGTGGCGGCAGAAACCACCACCGTCATTAATCTTTAAAATTAAAGATAAGCAATAAATTAAGGGACAACCTGCCGGTTGTCCCTTTTTTGTTTGTCACGTAGCTGCCGCAATATTAACTTATTCTGTTATCATATAGGATAATCATTAGAATAAACAAAATACATTGTTTTTGTGGCTTCATCACCATTTGCGTCTTTCACAGTGATTTTCAGTTCACATGGAAGTTCACAATGCCAATGAGGACTGTCAGAAAAACAGATGCCTTTGTGATTAATATTTTCAAGCTCGAAATAGTTCTTCTCACTGAAATCCTGTGTGATTGTTATATTCTCTGCTTTATACTCAATTGTTTCAGGACGTGTAAGCTCAAACTTGTACTGGTATGGAGCAACACCACCTTTTACCTCTACATGAGCCTTCATATTACTTCTATCAAAAAGAACTGTGTCAATGTGTTTTCCTGTTATGTAGGTAGAAGTAATCTCAGGAGTTGTGTGCTTGTATGGTTCAACCACCTCATAGAAATAAAACTCATAATCGTCATCATAAACATCAAATGATATTCTGAATGAGTCGGTAAAAACATTTATTGCTTTTGCTGAAACATGGTATCTTCCTGCTTGTTCAAATGTATAAGTAAACGTACTCTCGTTACTTGTTTTTACAATCTGATCGTCAACGTACAAAACATAGGTTAAATCTGATACTTCTGAATCGGCATTAATTGTAAATGTCACAGGAACACCTGCCATAGCTTTGCCTGATTCGTAATCAGCGTATCCATCGTGAAGATAAATATCCGGCTGTATGTATTCAATGTCGATCTCTTCATCGCTGATAAGCCCCGCCAACCACCTCTGGGTTGTTGTTGCATCAAAAACAGAAAGGCTTCCATCACCGTCAACGTCACCGATATACTCAACGCTAGGTGAGCTTTCTTCAAAGTGTGCAAGTATTCGTTGAATTATGGTAACATCCGAAATATCAACGTCCCAATCATCGTTCATATCACCTCTTCGCAATGGTTTTAACGCAGCACTTGTGCTAAATACACACACTGACACGAGCAACATCATTACGAGTAATAAAGCTGTAAGTTTTTTCATTTGTATTACCTCCTAATTAATTAAATGGGTAAAAACTTTCATATATAAACGCACGAACGGGTCATTTTATTTCAGTTGTTTTTATTATTTTACTTTTATTTATATCAATCATAATATATCTATATCAAAATTATATCGTTTACAAGAAGCAAAGACAATTGGCAGACTATACTATTTTTTATATATACAATTGTGTGAAGTGCTAAATAAAAAAGGACAACCTGCTGGTTGTCCCTTTTTTGTTTGTGTTCTATTTTCAGCCCATAGCGCCATTATCAAACTCAGGTATGATTTTTGCGACAACTCGCTGGATAATAGTCGCTTCTGTGATAGAAATGCTATCGTAGTTGTAGTTCACAATAGCGTTATATTCCTGAATCCCGTTAAACTCTTCGATCTTTGCAACATAACGCTGTATTGTTGTTGCGTCAAGAATAGAAACCTCGCCGTCGAGATTTACATCACCTGTCTTAAAAATCGAGTAGTCAAAGCCCTCGTCACTAAGTTCAGGTTTGCCTTCTGTGATATCAACAAAGTTAAAGCCGTTGTCTTCAGCGTACTTTTCAGCCGCAGTTCCCTTGTATCCGTAAACTGTAAAATCAGGGATTTTTATAGGCTCGAATGAAAGTCCGAATTTTGCTGTATAACCAAAGCTTTGCACACCGATTGATTCCACGTTCTTGCCGAGCACCACGTAGGTTGCACCACAGCCCGAAAATGCACCTTCACCTACTTTTGTTACACTGTCAGGAATCTCAAGATTTTTGAGCTTGTTGCAATTAGCGAATACTGACCAGTCGATTGTTTTTAGGTTTTCAGGTAACTTAACATATTCAAGCTCTGGACAATTCGCGAATGCACCGATACCGATTTTTTCGAGTGAATCAGGCAGGTTCACGGTTTTCAGCGAACTACACACCGAGAACATCTCCGAAGCGATAGTTTTCACACCCTCTTCAAATGTGACTTCCTCAAGATGCTCGAGTACGCACAGTGCGTAGGACCGGATTGTTTCTAATCCGCCCTCGAAAGTCATAGAAATTATCGGCTCTTCGTTATAAAATTCAAATTCGATGCTGATTTCCTTAACTTTAACACCGCCGATATCGTCAGGAAAAGTAACGTGACTTTCTTCTCCGTAGTAGGATTCGAGCACGAGCTCCTTTTTTCTTATATCAAGACCATAACCAAAATACGAGTCAGGAGTGTCGACATACTCAACAGACACATTGTAATTCTCGCCGTCTTTCACAGCAAACTCGTAAACTCCATCGTTTTCTTCAAGTTTTAAGCCGTTCACAGAAACTGAAACAACTTCGCCGAAGTACTCTTCAATGTAGCACTTATCGTTTTTCAATGTTCCAAGCATTAATTTATTGTTGGAAATCGCGTCAAGATAAATATGTGTACCATTTGTGTAATTAAGAGAAACAAACGACTTAAGGGCAACATCACTTGCAGTGCAATTATAGACTTTTTCTTCGAATGGAACGTAAACACCCGCGATGTTTTTGCCGATAATCGTAGTATTTTTTATATCGCAGTCACCGATATATGTGCCGTAAGTGTTACCAAGCAGTCCACCTGCGATATCCCTGTTACTTGTAATATCGCTGTTCTTTACATCGACATTTGAAATAACACAGTTCTCGGCGTTACTCGCAAGAGTGCCTACCATCCACTTACCTGTGACATCAAAATTATCAAAAGATACGTCTTTCACAGTAGCACCGATAAGGTCAGCGAAAAATCCTGCGTCGGACGAGTTTATTGTAAGATTACTGATTGTATGGTTGTTACCATAAAATGCACCGCCGAAACTCGAACCGGAAAACAACGGCTCAAAATTTTCAAACTCCGATAAATCAAGGTCGCAGTTAAGCTCGATAATCTGCGGTACATTTCCGTTTGTGTATGTGATAATATCGTAAAGCTCGAGGAAATCAGAGTAGCTGTTAATATCAAAAACAAAGCTTCCTGCTTTTTCAACATAACCGTTAAGCAAACAAAGTGCGTTATCAACATCGTTTTGTGTCGCGTTCTCACTTTCGTATACTGCTTTTGCATTATCAGTAGCTGTCACAACATCATCAATGACGTCAGATGGGACATTTTCACTAAAGCTCATATTATCAACTTTTTCGATAACCGCTTTAAGCTCATCTTTGTAAACTGCATTGTCCTTATTCTTTGTGTACGCTTTTATTGCTAAATAGCCAAGTGAATAAACATCAAACGCATCGTACCATGTTCCGTTATAACTGCTGATGAAGCTCTTGTTCACACAGGTGTTGTAATTATAGTCGTCATAACCTATGAACACGCCGTCTGCAGACTCAATCACAACAGAGAAAATATCCCCTTTGTTAAGTATCACTTCACTCGGACAATCAAAATTGTGTATGCCGTCTGAAATAGCTACTTCGTCAAATGTGAGAACACACTCACCGTCAGTAGGCGAAGTATAGTCATCGCTTAGCTTATACACAGAAGCAGTAAACTCAGTGTAAGCGAAATTAGAAAAACCAATCTGAGTGAGCACTTCGTCGTTTTCAGCTACAAAGACATTAGCGCACGCAGTAGTACCTTCAAAGAGATAATCATAAACCTCTGCTTGGTACTGATAGATATTGTCGTAAACATCGGCGCTCTGTGCTGTAAAAGAAGTTATTTCGCCAAAATTAGACTCGTAGGACATCCAGAAATATCCCTGATCCTCCTCTTTTTCACAACCCCATGCTGTACCCCAGCTGTTTTTCACAAGCCACGCGCCATCGTTTTCAGGACGCATATCTTCGTTAAAATACTCTTTGCTGAAGTTATCGTCCCAGCCAACCACAGAAACAATATGACCCGAAGCATTAGGCTCAGGATAAATTGAGAAACCATTTGAAAAATAAGCCTCTACACCATCCTTGTGGTTGTAGCACGATTCATAGCTTATGTACTGGATAGTCATAACGCCTCTTTCCATAAGGCATTGTTTTAGTGTATCTACGTCATAACCCCATGCTGTGAAATCTTTAAGGCTGTAGTCGCTGTAAAACCTGAAACCCTCATTATAGCCGTTGTTCCAATTATGGTAAGGCATCAAATCTTCAGGATATGCACCGTAACCACTCGATAAGCCCATAGCTACGATAGACGGATAACCACCGTCTGTGCCTTTAGAAGGGTCTTCAATAAAACTGTTGTAAATAGGCGAACTCTCATCTTTGAGGTTAGTGTGTATATAGTAACTGTTTCCAGCTTCGCTTAAGTCTAAAACTTCATGTGCGTTTTGTGGAAGTTCTTTTTTAAGCTCGTCGTTTAACAAAATACTCGATTCAAACGACGCAGTAGAGCCAAAATCCCAACACAATCCAAGACTACCCTGATCTTTTACAGGGGTGACGATATCGTAGTCACGCAAGTCGTATTTTTCAGGCAGATTCTCAGCATAAAACGAGAAGTCAGGCTTAAACTGTGAAGAATCCACCTTGTTGCCGTTTTCGTCGTAGTACTGCGGTTGATAGTTTTCTGCTTTTACTGTAAGCTTGCTTATTCCAAGGTCGCTTAAGGAAATCTTTTTCCCTGTTTCCTGTGCACTAGTAGAAAATGTAAGGCAAGCAAAAACCATAACACAAACAAGAAGTACAGATAAAATTCTTTTTATCATAAAATCACCTTTCCTTTATGTCAAAACTGAAAAAGCCCGAAAAAATCGGGCCTTTGCTTTATACTATTCGGATGTTAAGTGTATCCGTTCCGCCTGTCGGAACTACTTTGTTGGAGCTGATAACGATAACGGTGTCACCTTTCTTGACAAAGCCTGTTTCTAACGCTTTTTCGATAGCCTGATTGTTAATAGCGTCAGCGTCCTGAAGCTCCTGACCTAGGACTGCTGTTATACCCCAGTTAAGACACAGCTTTTTGCACACTTCTTCGCTCGTAACAACCGCAATAATCGGACATTCAGGGCGAAAATGAGCCATAGCACGGGCAACCGAACCTGTCTGACTTTCGGCGATAATAGCCTTCGCGCAGATATTCTGTGCGGTGTGCTTCGCGTTGTAACAGATGTTGTCTCTGAATGTATTGCCAACCTCGATTTTACCTACTACGTTCTTTAAATCCATTAAATCGTGGTTAGTTTCGGCCTGAGCACAGATGTCAGCGAGCGCCTTGACAGACTCAACAGGATAGTCACCTGCAGCGGACTCTCCCGAAAGCATAACGGCACTTGTGCCGTCGTAAACAGCGTTAGCTACGTCAGAAATCTCCGCACGTGTCGGACGGATGTTAGTAGTCATACTCTCGAGCATCTGTGTCGCTGTGATAACGTATTTCCCAGCTAAAACGCACTTACGGATAATCATTTTCTGAATCTGAGGGAGCTTAATAAACGGAATCTCAACACCCATATCGCCACGAGCAATCATAATACCGTCAGCAACCGCAATAATTCTGTCGATGTCGTCCACACCACTCTGGTTCTCGATTTTAGCTACAATTTCGACGTCTTCGTAGCCACAGCTGTCGATAAAATCACGCATTTTCAGCACGTCGTCAGCAGAACGCACAAACGAAGCCGCAACAACACTCACGCCCTGTTTAAGACCGAACTCGATGTCGGCTCTGTCAGCAGGGCTGATATATGGCATATTAATGCTGTAGCCAGGGATATTGATACTCTTGCGGTTAGAAAGCTTACCGCTG
>JAZSFG010000153.1:0-29601 GCA_045532065.1 Ruminococcus sp.
TGACATAGGCAGGAAGAGCGCCATTACCGTTGGTATACAAATTAAACTCCACATCCTCGGGCATATCAATGGGGATGAGTGAGTAGGCAATCGAATAGTAGATCAGAAGAGGTGAAGAACGGTAGATGTTGTGCATTAAGGTCTCAAAATCTCTATCTTTAAACTTGACATGTCTATAAAGACCATTCTGCGCAATTGAGAATGCCCTCAGATTATCCTCAAAGGAAAGGGCGTAATCAATCTTGGTATAACAAGCAGCACTTTGCACCTTAGGGCCTGCACAGCGCTTTTCCTTTGCGGAATTGCGGCAATTATAAAGACCTATGGGCATTATGTTCTTGAGGTCACCGTTTAACTTAGCCAAGGCTATAGAGTTTGCGTAGAAAAGTAAATTCGCAGGTGAGTAATGATTGTCCTGACAATAGGCTAGCACCTTTTCTACCAAATCCTTGCCAATCTTGTGACGGTAGGTCTGAGTGTTGTTGCGGACAAGGAAAATAGGCATGCTCCGATGGTGTTTTTTGAGTTGCTTCTGCCAAATGGGATTATTGGGACCGTGAATACCAGCATAGAATGGCTCGGGATTATTGGTGAGTAGATTGGTGAAGTACTGAAAGTGTTTCTCATACAAATTGCCTTTGGAGTTCTTTTCGATATCCTTTTTGATAATCTCCTCGAAACTTTCAGGGGCTGGGGGCAACGATTCGCCCTTCTTCAGAGCATTATACACGTTCATAAGATCCATATACAAGACGTTGATTCCATAAAGGTCAGCAACCAGATGACAAATCTTGAAAAACACCATGTAACGATTGTCATAGGTGTGAATAAAATAAGGTTCGATGACAACGCCGTGCATATAGTCAATGGTTTTTTTCCTAACCTTATCGATAAAGACGTCTTGCTGTTCTTTGGTTTCAAAGGACAAAACAGGCACCTTCTTGATAGTCTTTTTAGAATCACCAAAGTACTGCATCAGCTCTCCCTTCTTTTTGAAGAACCTAATTCTGAGGCAGTCATTTCGTTCAACCAGAAGCTTGAAAGCCTGATCCATAAGCTCGAAATCCACTTTCTCATCAATGGTGATGGAGGAAAGTATGTTGATCACTCTTTTATATAAACTGTACTTGCATTGCAGATATGCCACGTCTTGCGAAAGACTTAAATTGTAACAAGGTTTATCCGTCATATTCCATTACGCTCCTGTAAGTTAATATGTTTTTTCGTTATATTTAATCATTATAACACACTTTTCGACAAAAGAAAGCGTTTTCCGACTTTTAAATAATATTATTTTTATTAATAGATGATATCTAAAATCGGTGCCACGTGCCAAACGTGACTCCTCTATTGATACAATCGAGGGGTAGAGGAATCACTGTTTTATCGCTAAATTTTAGCGAAAAGATAAATAAATAAGCCAAAACAAAAACAAGCGTTGCAGTTTGAGGACATAAATGTATCGTGCTCCTCATCTGCAACGCTTTTTGTGTTGTATTTTCTTTGGCTCAGATTTTAAAGTTATCTGTGAATATAAAGTCGTGTCATATCCTCTTCGCCGTCGCCCTGTGCCATACAATAAAACTCCCAACCGTAACGTTCATAGAATCCTGTGTGGTCGGTAACTAAATAAACAGGTGAGATACCCTTTGATTTCAAATCATCAACCACCATATCAAGAAGCACGCCTGCAATTCCTTGCTTGCGGTAGCTTTCCTCTGTATAAACAGCACAAACATTAGGCGTCAGATCTTTTCTGTCGTGGAAATCGTTTTCGATAACACCCATTCCGCCAACAATCCGCTCGCCATCTAAGCAAAGATACCACCCAAGCTCGGTTTCACCGCTGAGGTACGCTTGCATACACTCAAGGTAGGCTTCCTTAGGCACACCCCACTTGCTGTTAAACCACAAAGCGGCTTCGTTCATTATTTCAGGTTTTTCTCTTAATGTAATATATCTAAATTCACTCATTTTTGTTTTCTTTTCTTATTAAACTTTATTTTACTGTATTAGCTCCATCAGGCTGTAAAAATCGTAGAGCGTAAAAATCTCACTGTTTTCAGGAACAGCGTAGTCAATCAAGCCGAAAGTACTATCTTCAGCGCAGAAATATGCGTGCTTAAACTCAAATGTATAAAAACGCACAAGCTCTTCCAAGTCGCCTGTGTCAATTCCGACACCCAAATCGTTAGAGCTATAATACCCAGGTGAAATCTGATGCATGCGGGCAATATCAGAACAAATGGTGAGATTACCAACAGTTTCGTTTTCCATACCTGCTGTGGAATTATAGAAAAACGCATCAGGTTCTGTTATCAAGTCATTGTGCGAAAGATCAGTACTGAACGGTGCATCGTTTTCAATGTCGGCTAATCTCTCAGGCAGGCACATGTTTTCAGTAGCTATGGCTTTGATTTCTGTATCAGTAGTGACATAAATATAGCCACTCTGACTTAAAACGCAATTGTCAGTAAATTCGTTATCGTACGTCTCACAACCGAGCAGTTCTCCCTTTGACACCTTGCAACACGCGATTACATTCTCGTCGGTTTTGCCTACAACGTGCAGGTTAAAGAGAAAACTTGCCACCTCGTTTTCTTTGTCGAATCTGTACTGTACATCGCTTATTGAACTTAATGTGTGGTCACCTAGGTCGATTCTTATACCCTCGTACTCGCCTTGTGTGTCGCAAACTGTGATTACATCGTTGTACACACCCTGAGTTTCTTTTACGAGCACAAAGCGTGTGTCATCAGTTAATGAAATGTCATCGAGTACATGCATTTCAGAAGTTCGCTTCAAAGTTGCGACCATCTTTACATCGCCTTCTTCAGGTATCGCTACCACATTATACTCCTCGTCTTTTTCACCATAAGGCGAGAACAGCTCTTTGCCTTTAGTCAAAAGCATATAAAGACTATCGTCACTCTTACAGACAGGGAAATTCGGGTCAGATGAATAAGTCTGGTACAAGCTCTCTGTTCTCAGTGATGTGTTGTTTTCATCTGTGACATCCTGTTTGCTGATAAACTCACCGCTTGATGAATAAACGTATTTTCTGTTAAGCAGTTGTTCTGAGTTAAGTGAATCGTACACATTTAGCGTAATCTCAAATGTGTCATCTGACTCAAAGTAATCGATAGTGTGTGTCGCAGAAATGAAAAAATCTGATGTGTCGTAGTCGTTATATTCATCCACAATGAAAGTGTGTTCTGAGAGCTTATTAAGATAAATATCGTAAAGGACAAGGTTCATTTCACCCTCGGTGTTCATAGCTGAGGCTTCATAAACCATAACGTATTTTTCGTCGCTCGACAGCACCAGTGTGTTAGTATCAAACGGGACTTCCTCTCCTGCAAACGCCGATAAAGACGGAACATAACTCGACTTCACAATTGCATTTTCGAGCTTCTGGGCTAAATACTCGGCGTATTCCTTATTATTCCCGAACTGCTTGTTGAGTGAATTCATACCTTCTAGCGCATCGACATATCTTTGTGCCCGCACTAATTCGTATATATTCGAAATATTAGCGTCTATGTATCTGAAGTCGGATTCTCTTTTTCGCTGATACAGCTGTACAGCAAAAACCGAGCCGACCACAGCTAGTAAAAGAAAAGTCGCTATTGCACTTAAAAGGATTGTGCGTCTTTTCTTGCGCTTGTTTCGCTGATACAGCGCGTCATATCCACAACCAATCAGAACAGCCGCCAGACGCAGATACTCTTTCTTTATAATCTTCAGGCTGTCTTTTACACTCGTCGCACGAGCGTCGATATAAAGTGGCTCTTTGAAATCATCCGACTCTATTTGTAAACCCGCACTACTTAAAATATCCGTGATACACGAAGGCTCGCCATCCACCTGAACAAATAAAATCCTGTCGGTGGAGTTCTCATTATTGAAAAGAAAAGTTTTCAGCTCCTCCATACACCAACGCGACTGAGTGTACTCGGGAGATGCAATAACCACAAGAAAACGTGATTGCTCGAGTGCTCCTTTGATAGACGCGCCCAAATCAGCGCTCATCGGTAACTCAGAACGGTCAGTAAACACTCGCTTGATACGCTCTCCTTTTTTGAGATGTTCACCATCACAAGGTGAACGGAAATTCTCGACAAGTTTCTGGAGCGTGTCAACAATTTTCTTGTCGCGGTCATTGTGTCTGTAAGATATGAACGCGTCATAATAATAGATTTGTTCTGACATACTTATCCCTCTTTTCAGAAAAGTCCTCTTATACTTGGATTGTAGCATATCTGATTTTAAAACACAATACAACAAAAAAGCTTCTTATTAGACAGCAAAAAACCCGAGCGCACAACACTCGGGCTTTTTATATATATAAAATCCTATGGACTTTAGGCTACACTCTCACTCATTCTGTCGTATCTGAGATTGCGGAAGTATAAAGCAATATCGATTGAAATCTCGATGAAGTTCAGGATATAGAAGAAGAGGCTTAAGTAAAATATAGCGCCTGTGCAACCAAGTGCCAACATCTGAATTATCTTTCGTGTGATACCGACAGCGTAACCTGCGAGCAGGAAGATTTCGAAAAACAGGCTCTTGCCTTTAGCTGTTTTTGAGATATATGATTTTCTTATTGAAATCGGCCACGAAAGTCCGAAACATATAATAGTTACTGCTTCCATTAATTCAAGTATAGGTGTAATGTCCATTTTATGTCCCCTTTTCTCTTGACTCTTTATTCTATTGGTATTATAATCCATACTGTACTATATGTAAAATGTATATCTATTATATGCGTTATATCTTTTTGATATGGAGGAATATATGAGCATAAGTTACGATTACTATAGAATTTTTTATAATGTCGCTAAATACAAGAGCTTTTCGCGTGCCGCAGACGTAACGCTTAGCAATCAGCCTAACCTCACACGAGCTATAAAAACGCTCGAGGCTCAGCTTGGATGCACGCTTTTTGAACGCACAAACAAAGGTGTAAGGCTTACAGAAGACGGAAAAAACCTCTACGAACACATATCTGTAGCATTTGAGCACATCGAAGCAGGCGAAAAAATCATCAGCGCAAAGCACAGTCTTGAACATGGAATGGTTTCTATCGGCGCGACTGAAATCGCTTTGAGGTGCTATCTTCTTCCTATTCTAAGCGAGTACCACAAGCTGTATCCTGATGTAAGAATCAAAATACTTAACGTATCAACTCCACAGGCACTCAAAATGGTTGAAAGCAGGCTAGTTGACATAGCGATTGTCACAACTCCTATGGATAAAAACGACAAGCTAGACTCGACCAATCTGTCGTCTTTTCAGGAGGTGCCTATATGCAGTAGGGACTTCGATATAAAAGCCGAAATTAGTATAAAAGAGCTTTGTGACTACCCAATTATTTCGCTAACTTCGAAAACTTCGACGTTTGACTTTTATGTCGAGCAGTTTTTGAAACACAACTGTACTTTTTCTTCGGAAATCGAAACGGCAACAGCCGATCAGATTGTACCTTTGGTTAAACACGGACTTGGTATCGGCTTTGTGCCACAGCAGTTCATCGAAAATGAAAATGACATCCGCGTACTAAAACCTAAAGAAGCGTTACCACCGAGAGAAATCGCTCTGGTTAAGAAAAAAGAATCTTCCCTACCGCTTCCTGCACGCGAACTCGTAAAACTGCTGAAAGCATAAATACATATTTATAAAATAAAAGAAGCGTTGCATTTTGAGATTAACTCTTGTGCAACGCTTTTTTAATTAAAACTTTATCCAATAACGCTCAGTATCTCAGAAAAATCTTTCTGATCAAATAATTTTGCCGTTTCTTCGAGAATGTACACAGCCATTCTGTCTGGTATGCGTGGCATTTTATCAATCAAGCCCTGCATATATCGGTGTAAACCTTCCATACCAGGAGCCAGAGCTTGTGCTGCTTCAAATTCACTCTTACTCATCATAAACAAACGCTGTAGCACAAGTGATAAAAACAGCGGATTGTCCGCTCCTTGAACCTCTGTTATCATTCTGATTAGTTCATCGTCAAGTTTTTTACCGCGATTACCTGCAGTTTGTGAAATTAGCTTTGTCCGCTGTTTTAAATTAAGACTTCCTACACGAACAGTTTCGTATTTATAATCCACCGCAGCTTTATCAAACGGGAAATCTGACAAAGCGGAAAATACCCAAAATACATCCGGACACAAAGCAGGCAAATCGATATACGGGTCTTTGTGCCCATAGTAAATCTGATCCAAACCATCCACAAAACACACTATGCCACGAGTTTTTGCTTTCTGATTCAAATCTCTCAGATGCTGATCTATCGAAGTGTATTCCTCGTTATGAGGCTGTGACAAAATATCTTCAATACAATAAGCGACGTAGCGCTTTAGAGAATCAACGTCTTTACAGCCTGATGCAGCAGCAAAACACAGAATGCTCCTGTTTTCAAGTTGTGGAGTGTGTTCGGCAGCATACGCCATCAGCGCGCTTTTTCCACTGCCTGCGTCACCACTGACGAGCAGACATTGGGTTGTGCTATGACCCCACGAAAGGTCAATATGATGTTCAAATTCAGAAATGTGCTTTGCTATCCAAAACTCCTCAGGATAACGGCGCACGTAGGTATTAAGAAAAGTATTTTTTATAAGTGCCACTTCTTTTATCTGCTGTTGTGCAGCACTTTGAGGTTGCTGTCCCTCAAAATCTCTTTCCAGCATCGTTTTAAGCTTCTGGTACAGCTGTTTTGAAAATTCTTCGAGTCCGCATAATTCGTGTTTTTGCGCATCCCAGTCAGCCGAGTACTCCAGTATTACAGTTCCCTTCTTTTGAAGTATCTTTTGCTTTAGGGAGTCTAAACGACTGGAATGGAGAGGGCTTTCGCAGCAGTAGTTCTCTCGATATACATCGTCTATTTTTTCGATTACGCTCGAATTACGGAAACAGAAAATACAATGGTCAAAATTGTCGTCGTTTAACAAAGCACCATACTGTATTTCAAGCTCCGTGATGCTCATCATTTGCTCATATTGATCAGAAATTCGTTGATCTCTGACGGAATCTACTGTAGATTTTTCCGGTATCCACCCATAGCGTTCGCCAAGGAAGACAATTATATATGGTTTACAGCGGTCGATCGCATCGATACAGATTTTTAAGACCTCGCGACCACTTTCTGCTTCGCTCATATTAACTGTATCCACGCCCCAGCGAAGGTCAACTTCCTGAATATCCTCACCGTAATTTTTTGCTAATTTTCGCAATTTTGGGAAAATCTGCTTGTGAAGGATATCTCGCTCTGCCTGCATATCCTTAAACGTACTGGAAACAAAGAAAGTCTGCATATCACCCCATCCTTCCTGCTAAAAACTACATTTAGTCACAACTTTTTATGCTTGAATTGTAGCATATCTGTTTTTAAAAAACAATGTGAATAAAATAAAAACAGCGACAGTGTTTCCACCGTCGCTGTAATAAATATCACTATTTAAACAAATCAAATTAGAGTTCAGGACCAGCTGCAACAAGTGCTTTACCAGCGTCGTTGCCTGTGTACTTATCAAAGTTCTTAACAAAGCGACCTGCAAGGTCCTTTGCCTTCTCATCCCACTGAGTAGCATCTTCGTATGTGTCACGTGGGTCGAGGATAGCAGGATCAACGCCTGGAAGTGATGTTGGAACTTCAAGGTTGAAGTAAGGAATAGTCTTTGTTTCAGCCTTGAGGATAGAACCATCGAGGATAGCATCGATGATACCACGTGTATCCTTGATAGAAATACGCTTGCCTGTACCATTCCAACCTGTGTTTACAAGGTAAGCCTTAGCGCCAACCTTTTCCATCTTCTTAACGAGCTCTTCAGCATACTTTGTTGGGTGAAGCTCTAAGAAAGCCTGACCGAAACATGCTGAGAATGTAGGAGTCGGCTCTGTGATGCCACGCTCTGTACCAGCGAGCTTTGATGTGAAGCCTGAGAGGAAGTAGTACTGAGCCTGCTCAGGTGTAAGAATTGAAACTGGAGGAAGAACGCCGAAAGCATCTGCTGAAAGGAAGATAACTTCCTTAGCGTCCGGAGCTGCAGAAACAGGACGAACGATCTTCTCGATGTGGTCGATTGGGTATGATACACGAGTGTTTTCTGTAACAGAACCGTCGTCAAAATCACAAACACCGTTCTCATCAACAGTAACGTTCTCTAAAAGAGCGTTGCGCTTGATAGCAGCGTAGATATCCGGCTCTGACTCTTTGTCAAGGTTGATAACCTTAGCGTAGCAACCGCCTTCGAAGTTGAAGACACCCTTGTCGTCCCAACCATGCTCGTCGTCACCGATGAGAAGTCTCTTAGGGTCTGTTGAAAGAGTAGTCTTACCTGTACCTGAAAGGCCGAAGAATAAAGCTGTGTTCTCACCGTTCATATCTGTGTTAGCTGAACAGTGCATTGAAGCCATACCCTTAAGTGGGAGGTAGTAGTTCATCATTGAGAACATACCCTTCTTCATCTCACCACCGTACCAAGTGTTTAAAATAACCTGCTCACGTGAAGTGATGTTAAATACAGAAGCTGTCTCAGAGTTGAGGCCTAACTCCTTGAAGTTCTCAACCTTAGCTTTTGAAGCGTTGTAGCAAACGAAATCCGGCTCGAAGTTTTCGAGCTCTTCTTCTGTTGGGTTGATGAACATGTTCTTTACAAAGTGAGCCTGCCAAGCAACTTCCATAATGAAACGGATTGACATTCTTGAGTCTTCGTTAGCACCGCAGAATACGTCTACTACGTAAAGCTTCTTATTTGAAAGCTGGTTAACAGCGAGGTCTTTGAGTACTGCCCAAGTTTCTTCTGAACATGGGTGGTTGTCGTTCTTGAACTCATCAGATGTCCACCATACAGTGTCTCTTGAGTTGTCGTCCATAACGATGAACTTATCTTTAGGTGAACGACCTGTGTAGATACCTGTCATAACGTTAACAGCGCCAAGTTCAGTAACCTGACCCTTTTCGAAACCCTCGAGTGTTGGGTCTGTCTCAGCTACGAAAAGTTCCTCAAAAGAAGGGTTGTGAACGATTTCTGTTACGCCGTTAATGCCGTATTTTGTTAAATCAACATTCTTCATTTTAATTACCTCTTTTCTCTAATTGTGATATAGTAATAAATTTACCAACTTAAGTGAATTTATGCTATCAAAATATCATTTGACAACACAGGAAAACCAACTTTTTCCATAGTAAATAATATATTAGAATAGGACAATTGTCAATGGGGTTTAGCACAAGATAATAATAAACTGTGAAACTAATACAACCGCAATAAGTGCGATAGGATAAGTTGCAGCATAAGCAGCCGCTACGTCCTCTGTTCCTGCTGTGCTTATAAGTGTGCCGAGAGCCGGTGTACTTGTCATACCACCTGTCAGTGAACCTAAGTTGTTTAAAAGTGAAAGCTTTAATACATACTTAGCAAACAGATAGCCGATAATAAGCGGAATAATTGTCATAATTACACCGTATACGAAGTACATCGGGTCGAAGTTTGCGACGAATTCTGCACCGCCCGGAATACCCGCACCAACAAGGAAGAGTACAAGGCCTAATTCTCTGAAAAGTTTGAGTGTGGTCTGCTCAGGCATAATCTTTATTCTACCGATTCTGCCGAAGTGACCGAGAATAAGGCTCATAAGCAAACAACCGCCTGTTGTTGTGAGTGAGAAACATGTACCATCAAGACCTGCTGAAGAAAGCGGAATCTTAATCTGACCGAGAATTGTACCGAGGATAGCAGCTAAAGAGAAGCCTGCAATACCCAGGTGGTCGATTTCGAATAATTTTTTCACCGACTTCTTTGCCTTATCATCTTCTTTGATAACAAGCTTTGCACGCTCTGCGTCCATATCAGCCTTTGTGAGCTTAGGGATAATCTGAACGAAGAGTACAACGCCAACAACACCGAAGATGTAAGCAATACCGTGACCAACAGATACAAGACCTGTGTACTGCTCAGCAACAGTTGCCTTAGCAGCAGAAAACGCAGGAGTTGAAGTAAGAGAACCTGAAAGCAAGCCTACAATCATAGCTACAAAACCATCTCTGGTTTCAATTGAAGAGCCGTATCCGATGAAGTCAAGCTCACCCAGATAGATACAACCTATAGCAGCAAGACCGCCTGCTAAAATAACAACTAAGCCGAGAAGAACATAAGATTTGAAGTTCTTCTTGAAGTTACCGAAGAATTTAGGACCCGCAATATAACCTACAGATGTTACAAAAAGTATAAGACCTAAACTTTCGATAATGCTCAGCCCGTTTGAAAAATCATATGGTTTCGAAGAAGCAGAAAACACAAGTTCTCCTGCTTCGTTCATCGAAAAGAGCAGTGCGCCTGCAACGAGTGCAATAATAAACACGCCTGCGTCACCGAGTGAAACGCCTTTGATAGTAATTCTACCCAGAGCATAACCCACTAATAAAACAGCGAATACTACAAACAGCAGAGTATAAATACTGCTGATCGAAATAACTCCGTTAAATAAACTCATTTTTATACTTCTCCTTAGATGCTTTTCTGATTTGTGTAGTTAGGGAGAAGCTTTGGAGATACAACTTCTGTGCTGATACCAGCATCAGCAATCTCCTTTTCGAACTTCTCGATGTGAGCTAATGTAAGTTCACCAACTACAGTATCCTTTGCTTTAGCAGCAGCGTTTATGCCTGCGCTTCTACCGAATACGATAATATCAAGCAAAGAGTTACCCATAAGACGGTTTTTACCGTGGATACCACCGACAGCCTCACCTGCAACGAAGAGGTTCTCGACGTTAGTGGTCATACAGTTAGCATCAATATCAAGACCGCCGTTCTGATAATGAAGTGTAGGATAAACGAGAATAGGTTCCTTGCGGATGTCGATACCATACTTATCAAACATTCTCCACATAGCTGGGATTCTCTTCATAATTGTGCCTTCGCCACCGATTTTCTCAATCATTGGAGTGTCGAGCCATACGCCCTTACCACTACCTGTATCAACACCGCTTTCGTGCTCGCTGCACTCACGAATAATAGAAGCAGCAGCAACGTCACGAGTCTCGAGCGGATGCATAAACACTTCGCCGTTTACGTTAACGAGCTTAGCACCGAGTGAACGGACTTTCTCAGTAACAAGAGCACCGAAAATCTGCTCAGGATATGCTACACCTGTTGGGTGGTACTGTAATGTTTCAGCATAGAGGAGCTTTGCGCCTGCTCTGTAGCCGAGTACAAGACCGTCAGCAGTTGCACCGTAGTGGTTAGATGTAGGGAAGCCCTGATAGTGCATACGACCTGCACCGCCTGTTGCGATAATAACAGTCTTTGCTTTTGCGACGAGGAGCTCTTTTGTCTCCATATTCATAAGAACTGCACCACAGGCTCTGCCGTTTTCGTCTAAGATAAGCTCGATAGCTGCTGTAAAATCTACTACAGGGATGTTGCGATTAATAACTTCATCTCTTAAAGTACGCATAATCTCAGCACCGGAGTAGTCCTTAGCTGCGTGCATACGCTTTCTTGAAGTACCGCCGCCGTGTGTAGTAACCATTGTACCGTCAGCGTCTTTATCAAACTCAACGCCTAACTCTGAAAGCCATTTAATAGCTTCAGGTGCATCACAAACGAGCTTTGAAAGGAGCTCACGCTTAGCAGCAAAATGACCGCCACCGAAAGCGTCTACAAAGTGGATTGCAGGAGAATCGTTTTCTTTGTCAGCAGCCTGAATACCACCTTCAGCCATCATTGTGTTAGCGTCACCGATTCTCAGCTTTGTAACAATCATAACTGAAGCTCCTGCTTCATCAGCTTCAATAGCAGCAGAAGCACCTGCACCACCGCCACCGATGATAAGTACGTCTGTTTCGTAATCAGGAGCAGTAAGGTCAACCATATCAGCAGTAATACGGCTGTGAGCCTGTAAAGTTTCTGCTAATTCAAACGGAACCTTGTCGCCCTTATTAGGACCGATTTTTAATACGTCGAACTGGTCCTTTCTGTAGTCAGGATGAAAAGCTGCGAGCAAATCTTCCTTCTGCTGAGCTGTCATACGCTGTGGTTCAAGCGCGATATTATTATCTCTTGCTTTTTCAACAAGCTCTAAAGATTTCTGGAATTTTTCCGAATACATGTGCTTTCCTCCTTACTTCTCAATATCTCTGTTATTGTAGAGTTCTTTCATCTCATCGATAGGCTTTTGCATAAGAGCCTCGATAAGTTCGTTGAAATCACCATTTTTAATCTCTTTTACGCGCTCTTCGAGGTGACCGCAACCAGGAGCCAAGTACTTGCCGTTGATACGGCGAGCGAGCATAGCAACCTGTGGGTGAGAAATGCCTGCAGGACAACGTGAAGAACAAACGCCACACATTACGCAGTCAAAAGACTCTTCAGCACAGTTTTCGAAGTCACCGCGCTGTGCGTAAGCGATGTACTCCATTACGTTTAAGCCCTGTGTACAGCTCTTTGTACAAGCGTTACAGCCGATACAAGCGTAAATCTCAGGGTAAAGCTGCATCATAACTGTTTCTGTTGTAGGAACTTTTTCGATATCATAAACCTGTTTAACAAGTGGGAAGAAAGGTAATGTAGCAATGTACATATTGTCTTCAACTTTTGTCTGACAAGCAAGACAAGCGTGTAATTCGCGATCGCCTTTGATACGATAAATTGTAGCACAAGCACCACAGAAGCCGTTACGGCAACCGCAACCGCGTACGAGCTGATAACCTGCGTACTCCATAGCGGTCATAATTGTTAAATTTTCCGGCACTTCATACTTCTTGCCGAAAAGAAATATATTAACCATTTTTTCCATATTATCTCTCCTTAGAATGAACTAAATAAATCCTCAAATCAAAAATTCTACGACTTAATACTCTGAAGGAAGTTCATCAATTTCGTCGCAACGGAATACAGGACCGTCTTTGCAGACATATTTTGCACCAACGTTACATCTGCCACATTTGCCGACACCACACTTCATTCGAAGCTCGAGTGTTGTATAGACATTTTTCTTGTCAAAACCGAGCTCAACAAGTCCATCAAGTGTGAATTTAATCATAATCGGAGGACCGCACAGGACTGCAATCTTGTTTGTATCAAAATTGAGCTCTTTGACGTAATGTGGAACAAAACCGACGTGACCGTCCCAACCCTCCTGTGCGTTGTCGATAGTGAGGTGAACATTTACACCTGCGTCCTTTGACCACTCTTCGATAATCTCCTGATAATCGAGGAGGTCGTCTTTACTACGTGAACCGTAAACGATGTCGATATCACCGTAGCGGTCACGATAGTGACGACAGTAGTTGATAACTGAACGCAATGGTGCAAGACCTACACCACCCGCGATGAAGAGCATATTGTGACCAGCAAAAACATCGTCAACAGGGAAAGGTCTGCCGTATGGTCCGCGGATTGTAATCTGCTGGCCTACTTCAGCCTGATGTAGCCAGTCAGTTACACAACCGCACTTTTTGATAGAAAATTCCATATATTCTTCGTTTGTAGGAGAAGAAGTAATGGAAAACATCGCCTCACCTACACCGGGAATAGAGAGCATAGCACACTGACCCGGTCTGTGGTCAAATGCTTTTTTGCCCGAAGGAGTGACGACACGGAATGTTTTTATGTCAGGTGTATCGATTCTGACATCAGTGATAACACCTAAGGTAGGAATCAGAGTTTCAAAATTATTCATTTGTCTTACCTCCGATTCTCTTAATTACTTTTACAATATTCATCGAAATAGGACATTTAGCAAGACAGCGACCGCAACCTACACAACCGAATATTCCTTCGTTGTTTTCAGGATAGTAAACAAGCTTGTGCATAAAACGCTGACGAAAACGCTCTTTCTGTGTAAGACGATTGTTGCCGTGAGCCATTTTTGTGAACTCAGAGTACATACAAGAGTCCCAACATCTGAAACGAACAACGCCTTTACCTGTGTTAAAGTCCTTGATGTCGTAGCACTGACAAGTAGGACATACAAAAGTACAGGTACCGCAACCAAGACAGCTCTGTGAAAGCTCATCCCAAGCTTCGTTTTCGAAAAGTTCCATAGTCTTGCCACCGCCAAAAGCTGAAAGCTTTAGGTCTTTAAGCGGAAGTCTCTTAAGTATAGCTTTTGTACTCTCTTTCTGAGCTTCTACTACTGTGTTATCACAGTCTTCTGTCAAAGAGTCGAGCTTTTCCATTAAAGCTGTGCCTTTTTCGGTGTTTGCCTGAAAGTAAACATCAGTTTCTGTCTTCCACACAGAGATATCCCCCTGTGGAGCAGTTGCGTCAATATCAAATGCAGTGCAAAAACAAGTCTCGCTAGGATGAGTACACGCTACAGAAATTATAACGCCGTGTTCACGACGGTTAGCGTAGTAGCTATCAACAGGGTCAGAAAGAAAAACTCTGTCGAGTATCTCAAAGCTCTTTATGTCACAAGCACGAACACCGAAAACAGCAAAGTCCTCATGCTCGCTTCTTGTGTCGATGATTTCAATATTTTTACCCTCAGTTTTGAACTCCATAAGGTCCTCAGTCTGTGGGAAGAAGAAGTCTTTAGGGCTTCTTACTGTGTTGAGGGACTCGCTGTATTTTGCGTTTTCGTCCCACTTTGTGAAAGCAGCACCGCCCTCACTATCTACAGGGAGATATAAAGTCATGTTCTGCGCAATAAGCGCAAAAACTTCGTTAAGCTTCTGAGCTTTGCATTTACGCATCAGTATCCCTCCTGTCAAAAACTTCGCCCGGCTCTAAATCTTCAGTCGTATAGTCAACTAAAGGAGCACGCATACCAACTTCCTCACCAGCCTGATACTCGCCGTAAAACTCGTTCATATCTTTTATAAACTTACGGTTTAGCAGGTGCAGAGGGATGTTCTGTGGACATACTCTTGAACACTCACCACAGTCAGTACAACGACCTGCAACGTGGTATGCTCTGATGATGTGGAAGAGCTTTTCTTCGAAACTGTTAGCAGGAGATTTGTTCTCCACGCCTGAAGCAGGATTATCAAAAACACACTTCTCACATGTACAAGCAGGACAAGCGTCACGACATGCGTTACAACGTATGCAACGGGAAAGCTCGTTCTGCCAGAAAGCAAATCTTTGCTCAGCAGTCATAGCTTCGAGTTTTGCTACCTCGTCAAATCGGTTAGACTCAATAACGTCGCCCTCTTCACCTAGTAATTCATCGTATGCTACGTGCTTTTTACTTTTACAGTTTTCGCATCTTTCAGCTAAAACGCTCTTTGCATCAATAAGAGCAGGCTCGTCGCTGTAAAGAGTAGCAACTGTCATTTTTTCGCCGTCTGTGCCAATAGCGAGAACGCCCTCGCCACAAACAGCCTTTACTTTTGAAATATCAGCCATACCTTCGCACGGAATACCGACAGCGTAAACCTTTTCGCGGTCGAAACGGTGCTCAGTTAAGAGCTGGTTGAAGCTGTATGTATCGCATGGCTTTAAAAATACGAGGATTTTTCCATCGATTTTGCCCGTTCTGGCAACAAGGTATTTTGAGAAGTTAGCTCCGCAGAAATCGTTGAAAACAAAGCCTTCGCTTAGCTCTTCTACTGTGTTAAAAACTGCAGGAGTTACATCGTAATCAAAATCGCCCAGTTTCCAACCTAAAACACAGCTTACTGTGCCGTTTGAAAGGAGTTCTGACGCTTTATCAATCAGTTGTTCACGAGTTATTTTTTGCATCTCAGATCCTCCAATCTCTTATTTTCACCAAGGGCTGTTACTGTCTCAACAAAGTCGTTCATTGTTGCGGCAAATTTCGCACCCTCGGCAGCAGATACCCACTCTAAGCGTGTGCGTTCTTTTTCGATGCCTAAGTAGTCAAGCATTGAGAAAAGAGCAGCCATACGACGACGGGTATAATAGTTACCTGAAGTGTAGTGACAATCACCAGGGTGACAACCACAGATAATAACACCATCCGCACCACGCTGGAATGCACGCAGAATAAACATAGGGTTAACACGGCAAGAGCATGGTACACGAATGATTTTTACGTCAGCAGGATAGTTGAGGCGGTTATTACCCGCAAGGTCAGCACCTGCGTAAGAACACCAGTTGCAGCAAAATGCAACTATTAAAGGCTTATATTCATTTACTTGCATATTGCGTCAACCTCCGCCATAATTTGTAAGTTTGCAAATCCCTTAAGATCCATAGCACCACTCGGACAAGCAACAGTACAAGCACCACAACCCTGACATACAGCAGGATTAACCACGGCTACTCTTCTTACCTTAGTGGTTCTGTCCGGCATACGGAACTCTTTGTCCTCATAGCTGATTGCGCCGTAAGGACATACATTTGCACAAGATGAACAACCGTTACACATAAGCTCGTTAGAATTTGCAACACAAGGGTTGCCTGTGAGCTTATCTTTTGAGAGAAGTCCGATAACTTTAGAAGCTGCAGCACCTGCCTGTGATACTGTTTCAGGAATATCCTTAGGACCCTGACAAGCACCAGAGAGGAATACACCCGCTGTAGGGCTTTCTACAGGCTTGAGCTTTG
Organism: Ruminococcus sp.; assembly: GCA_045532065.1. GTDB lineage: Bacteria > Bacillota > Clostridia > Oscillospirales > Acutalibacteraceae > Ruminococcoides. The sequence goes on from JAZSFG010000153.1 coordinate 16,532, forward strand.
GATGAGCTTCTGTGAAGAAGTCGTTAGTGTCCATACTTGCTGTAAGCATTGTAGCAAGCGGACGAGCAGATTTATCAGGTTCAATAGCTGCTGCGAGTACGACTAAGTCAGCGTCGATGTGAAGCTGTTTATTAGCGATAAGGTCAGACGCCTGAACTTTGAGCTTATCGCCCTGTGGAGTTACCTTGCCGACCATACCCTTAATATACTTAACGCCGTATTCTTCAACAGCACGACGGTAGAACTCGTCGAAGTTCTTACCAGGTGTACGAACGTCAATATAGAATACGTATACTTCAGTGTCAGGATATTTGTCACGAGTAAGCATTGCGTGCTTTGCGGTATACATACAGCAAATCTTTGAGCAATACTCCTTGCCCTTTTGCGCACAAGCGTCACAACGTGAACCTACGCACTGTACAAACACGATAGTATGCGGATGTTTTCCGTCAGACGGACGGATGAGCTTACCGGCACTAGGACCGGCAGCGTTTGTAAGACGCTCAAACTCTAAAGATGTGATAACGTCTTTTGACTGGCTGTAAGCGAACTCATCGAACTTGTCCATACTGATTGGATTAAAGCCTGTTGCTACAACAATTGCGCCGTACTTCTCCTCAATATACTCATCTTTCTGTGTGTAGTCGATAGCGCCTGCTGTACAAACCTTTGAACAAAGACCACACTTGCCTTTTTTCAACATAGTACAAGCGTTAGGGTCGATAGTCGCAACCTTTGGAACAGCCTGTGCGAATGGGATATAAATAGCAGGGCGGTTGTCCATACCTAAGTTGAATTCGTTAGGGTTCTTTTTCATTGGACACTTTTCTACACAAGCGCCACAACCTGTACAAATATCTTCTTTAACGAATCTAGCGTTTTTCTTAATAGTTACTTCAAAGTTACCTACAAACCCCTGTACGTCTGTAACTTCACTGTAAGAGAAAATGCGGATTTTATCGTTCTGTGCAACATCAACCATTTTTGGTGTGAGGATACACGCAGCACAGTCAAGGGTCGGGAATGTCTTATCGAGCTGTGCCATTTTACCGCCGATAGTTGGTTTTTTCTCAACGATATCTACAGGGAAACCTGCGTCAGCGATATCAAGCGCTGTCTGGATACCTGCAATACCGCCACCGATTACAAGCGCACGCTTTGTAACAGGTGATTCACCGGGAGTGAGCGGAGCGTTAAGGTTAACCTTAGCGATAGCCGCCTTACCTAATATAATAGCTTTTTCTGTACCTGTGAGAATGTCTTTATGTACCCATGAACACTGCTCACGAATATTCGCAATCTCAACCATATACGGGTTAAGTCCTGCTGCCTGAGCAGTTTTGCGGAAAGTAGCTTCGTGCATTCTAGGTGAACACGAACACACTACGATACCTGTAAGATTGTGCTCTTTTACCGCATCTTTAATCATATCCTGACCGGCCTGAGAGCACATGTACTGATAATTGGTGGAAAAGACCACTCCAGGTTCGTTTTTCAGTGCTTCTGATACAGCCTGTACATCGACTGTACCTGCGATATTACTACCGCACCAACATACAAAAACACCAACTCTTTGCATTTGTCTCTTCCTCCTTTACTTTGTGTATTTTCTAAATGCGCTTACTAATAACTGCTGCGGTGTATCCTCATCAACTATTGCAGGAATATCGTTAGCTGTCATATGGTTTGCGCCTTGCTTTCTGGTCGCGAGAAGTCTTACTGCTTCGACGATTTTCGCAGGCTCTACGCCACGCGGACATCTGTCGATACACGCAAAGCAAGATAAACATTTATATAGTGACTGAGAATTGAGCAGTGGCTCGATATCACCACTCTCCACCATGTTAGCAAACTGGTGTGGGTGATATTCCATCTCGTCGTATGCAGGACAAGTTCCCGAACACTTACCGCAACGCATACACTTTCTCACGTCTGCACCACTGATACGTAAAATCTCTTGCTGAAGATACTTATTATTCATTTGTATCCTCCTTTACGTCGAGAGCTTCAGCTAATAACTCAGTAAAATAAACTACCTCGATATCAGCACCGCTCTTCAAAAGATTATATTTACACAGCGGACATGCAGTGATAATCATTTCTGCGCCTGCTGCCTTAGCGTTTTCAATAATAGCCTGACTGTTCTTTTTAGCAGTTTCGGGGCTCTGTGCGGAAATATATCCGCCACAGCATTCGTTTCTCTTAGCGTAAACTACTGCGTCAGCACCTAAAGCTCTGATGAAATCCTCCATAATTGTCGGATTCTCAGGGTCGTCCATCTTCATAACTGAACTCGGACGTAGGAGTAGACATCCGTAGTAAGCTGCAATCTTCTTACCCTTAAGAGAATTTACTACTTTTTCTTTAAGAGTGTCGAATGTGACTAAATCGCGTAACATCTCGAGATAGTGGTAAACCTCTGTCTCACCGTTATACGCGCCATCTTGCGCCATATATCTGTTAACTTTGTCAGCAAACTCTGTATTAGTCTGCATCGCGTGGTTTGTCTGCTTTAATACATTGTGACAAGCTGAACATACAGATACAAGTGGCTGATTTTTATCGCTTGCATATTTCAATGCACGGACTGATGAAAGTTTTGTAGCAACCTCATCATTGGCGGTTGTGAAAACGCCACCGCAACACTGCCAGTTTTCGATTTCTTCCAGAGTAACACCCAGCACTTGCGCTGATTTGTAAGCATAGATGTCAAGGTCTTTAGCCTTGTTTTTCAGGGTGCACCCAGGGAAATAACTAACCTTCATTAAATTACCTCCGATTTATACCATTTCTTCAGGATGGAAAACCTCATCAAATCTTTCAGCAGTCAAAAAGCCGAGTTCTACACAAGCTTCTTTGAGTGAAATGTTATCCTTGTATGCCTTTTTAGCAGTTTTTGCTGCGTTTTCATAACCGATGTATGGGTTAAGAGCTGTAACGAGCATTAAAGAATTATGCAGGTTGTGGTGCATTTTCTCTTTGTTTGCTTTAATGCCAACAGCACAGTTTTTGTTGAATGATAAGATAGCCTCAGATAAAAGACGAGCTGACTGTAAGAAGTTGTAGATACATACAGGCATAAATACGTTAAGCTCAAAGTTACCCTGAGAAGCAGCCATAGTAACAGCTACATCGTTACCCATAACCTGAACAGCAACCATAGTTACTGCTTCGCACTGTGTAGGGTTAACCTTGCCAGGCATAATAGAAGAACCAGGCTCGTTTTCAGGAATGAAGATTTCTGAAAGACCGTCTCTAGGACCTGAAGCAAGCCATCTTACGTCGTTTGCGATTTTCATCATATCGCAAGCAAGAGCTTTAACTGCGCCGTGTGCGAATACGAGCTCATCTTTAGAAGTGAGAGCGTGGAATTTATTAGAAGCTGTGATAAATGGCTTACCTGTGAGGTTAGCAACCTCTTTAGCAACGCCGGTATCAAAGCCCTTAGGTGTGTTAAGGCCTGTACCTACAGCAGTACCGCCCAGAGCAAGCTCGTAAAGCGGAGCTACTGCACGCTTGATAAGCTCAACGTCTTTCTCTAAACTTGAACGCCAACCGCTGATTTCCTGACTGAATGTGATAGGAGTAGCATCCTGAAGATGTGTTCGACCACTCTTAACGATACCCTCGTTCTCCTTTTCGAGTCTTTTGAAGGTTTCGATGAGAGTTTCAGCTGCAGGAATGAGTTTGTCCTCAAGGATAAGAACAGCAGCGATATGCATAGCTGTCGGGAAAGTGTCGTTTGATGACTGGCTCATATTCACATCATCGTTTGGATGAAGTAACTTTTTGTCAGCAATCTGGTTGCCACGGTTAGCGATAACCTCGTTTGAGTTCATATTCGACTGAGTACCTGAGCCTGTCTGCCATACAACGAGTGGGAAGTGAGAGTTGAGCTCACCGCTGATAACCTCGTCACAGGCAGCTTTGATAGCCTCGAGTTTCTCGTCTGTCATTTTTTCAGGTTTTAGTGCGTTATTTGCGATAGCAGCAGCTTTCTTAAGAATGCCGAACGCGTGGATAATTTCTCTAGGCATTGTTTCAATGTTAACGCCAATTTCAAAGTTCTCACGGCTTCTCTGTGTCTGAGCTGCCCACAAACGGTCAGCAGGTACTTTCATCTCACCCATAGAGTCATGTTCAATACGATATTCCATTATTTATGTCAACCTTTCTGTTAAATTTCTATACTTTTGATAATTTCTTTGAGGCATTTAGCGCTGTGGTGTAATGCCGCAATCTCTTTTTCGTTGAGCGGTAACAGCACCTTACTGTGAGCACCCTCGTGACCTACTATGTTAAGTAAGCTCAAACATACATCGTTAATTCCGTATTCGCCGTGGAGCATAGTCGAAACTGTCATTGTAGTATCGATACCGCTGAGCAAAGACCTGCAGATATGACACACTGAAATAGAAACAGCGTAGTATGTAGCGCCTTTCTGCTGGATAACGCGTGCACCTGATTTACGCACATAGTTTTCAACTTCATCGCGATCAAATTCAGGATATTCTCTTGAATTAAGCAACGCTTCTCTGTAATCTTCAATCGGAACATTAGATATATTAGCGATAGACCACGGTACAAAAGCAGAGTCACCGTGCTCACCTAAAACGTAAGCGTGAACATTCTTCTGGTTAACGTCGTAGTACTCAGCAATACGAGCACGAAGACGAGCTGTATCGAGAATTGTACCCGAACCGATAATACGCTCTTCCGGAATTCCGGAGATTTTGTGGAAAACATAAGTAAGTACATCAACAGGATTGCTTACGATGATATATGTAGCGTTAGGAGCGTACTTAACAATCTCGGTAGAAATTGTTTTTAAAACATCAACATTTGTCTGAGCAAGGTCGAGTCTTGACTGACCCGGCTGGCGTGCTACACCTGATGTGATAACCACGATGTCGGAGTCTTTAGCGTCAACATAGGAACCGGCGTAAATAGTAGCAGGATTACAGAACGGGATACCCTGTCTGATGTCAAGCGCTTCGCCTAATGACTTTTCCTGATTGATGTCGATCATGACAATCTCTGACGCAATACCCATAACCGTCAGTGTGTATGCAATTGTTGAACCAACGCTGCCGGAACCGATTACGGTAATTTTATTCATAAAATATCCTCCTTAAGTGTTTAGATAATTAGTTTTGATTAATATTTATTTTTGCCTGTCATCGAGATAAACGATTTCTCAGATGTGCAAGCGATAATGCTAAATTTTCGTTCTGGAGCAAAATGCCATCCTTAACTTTAAGTTTGCACGGTGCAAAGTTCCATATAGCTGTTATGCCGTTTTCAACCATCAGGTCGCACACTTCCTGTGCCGAGCTTTCACCGACCGTAATGATACCTATACTGATGCTGTGTTCCTTACAGAAACTGTCAAATCGTTCCATTGGCAACACCTCAGGTTTTATGTTCATATCGATTACTTGTTTATCAGAATCGAAAGCCGCAGCGATTTTTACGCCGAACTGTTCAAATCCGTCATATTGCAAAAGCGCTTTTCCAAGTCGACCTGCACCGACAAGAACCGCAAATTTCATTTTGTTACGGCCTAAGCAATCTTCGAGCTGTTCTATCAGCACCTCGGTTTCATATCCGAGTCTCGGCCGTCCTGCGCCACTCACCACCGCCAGGTCTTTTCGCACCTGTACCTCACCAAGCTTAAGTTCTTTCGAAATAGTCGTCGCAGATATGTAAGGAACCCTCTGGGGAGATAACTCACGAAGGAAATTCAGGTATCTCGGTATTCTGCCTAATGTAGCTTTTGATACAGAAATTTTTTCCATTTCAGCTCCTCCTCTATTCGCTCAAAATTTTACTGTTTCGTCAAATAACACAATCAATGTGTGTAATATCGATACTATTTATATCGATTTTTCCAATTAAAAATACCCATGTTACTATAATCTTGTATATTATATCACTTTGCACCGGTTTGTTCAATAGTTTATATCATTTTCCACAAATTTCGACGTATACTTTCGAACAGAAAAAATGCATCATAAATAACAGCAAAAACATCTTCGTTTGACATATTCCTTATGGTAACAAGATATATCATTACTTCACTCTCTTCTCGTTGGCTTTCCCTCCAAATGTTCCAATAAAACTAACAGATATTATATGTACCTACTCTCGGCAGATGCTTAGTCGAAAAAGACTTCTTACTTCCTGTACTCAAGGAAGCAGGCAACAGTCTTTCGGTACGAAATAAATAAAAAACACTCACCGAAAATGGTGAGTGCTTTTTTGTTTATCAGTATGTAATTGTTATGCTTAAGAGGTTGTCGCTTGTTTCGTACAAGATGGACTTTCCGCTTAAAACAGGAATATCCGACCATCTTTTATTTGAGAACAGGTCTTTTACTGCTTTTTTGTACTCGCTATTATTTGCAAATTTCACGTTGATACAATCCTCGGCTTTCTGTGCTTGTGCTACAGCACAGAGCTTTGAAAAATCATAGGTGTTAAAATACGCACCTTCAATTTTATAGTAGCTGTAATCAAGCGAACTGCAAGAAGGCATCATAACCTTTGCTTCAGGTGTGTGATCCGATCTAAGCGTCGCGTCATCAACATTAAAATACCAGTAACGTGTGCTGTGCACAAGCTCCTTTGAGTCAGGGTCATCCCAAGTAACATCCATCCAGTAGTACTTTCCATCGAGCTTCATAAAGTTCCATGCGTGACCGCCACCAGCATCGCCATCGATATATTCGCACTCTATACCGAGCATATTCATAACAAGCTGGTACGTCTTTGCGTAACCGTCACAGACAGCCAAATCATTTATAAGTGCACCATAAACAGTATGTGACTGCTGACTTGTGACTTGCGGCTTTGTTTTGCTGTCTTTGTCAGAACAGAAGTGGTCGTATGTAACGTTATCTACAAGGTAATCGTGCACAAACTTCATCTTATCATAGTCTGTTTGATATGCTGACGCTTTTGTTGCAATATCCCTAGCAGCAGTCATAACAGCGTCTATGTATTCGTTTTTATTTAAAGTATAGTTCCAGTAATCATAACAGGTAATATCGTATTTGATACTCTGTGAACTGAAACTACCCGTACTCTTAGCTTTCCATCCGCCGTTAATCCAGAAAAACTCCGGATGGTCAGCGTACACTGCATCGTACGCTCTGTAAGATGCGTCTGCATATTTTTTATAGTCGACATTATCAATTGTAAAGCTGAGCTCACCCGAAGACAGAGCCTTTGTCATTTCATCGTAGATGTGCTTTTCAATATCGTTAAGCTCGTTGTACATTCTTCCACGATAAACCGAAGTATCCATCAACTCAACCGGAGGCTCAGTCACATTTTCTGTAGGAGCTTCTGTTTGAATCTGAGTTTCAGACTCATCCTCTGTTTCGTCTTGTGTGAGGTCTTCTATATCAAACTCGGTTTCATCTACAATTTCAGCGGTTGTTTCGATAACAATGTCATCAATATCGATAGGCTGTATATCATCACCGAGGGTAGCGAAAAACACAACGCCGATGACCCACAATATAAGTACAATCACGATTACGGAACATCCGCAACCGCATCCTTTCTTTTTCTTAGCCATACATATACCCCCTTTTTAAGTCTCAGCATCGAAGTCTTCGACGTGAGGGTATTTCTTGCGGATAAGTCGCATAACGGTTTTTTCGTCGGTGCTGTCTGCTGCTGACAACTTGTGAATAAGTACAAAGCACACAACGTATAGCAAAACAATAAACGCGTAGAATAAAACCACAGCGATTAGACTCGAAGAAAAATCTCGGACAAAAGTATACACACCGTGAAGCAATACAGGTGCCAAAAAACTCAGCACAATAAACGGAGCGCTGACAAAAGGCTTTTTATTCTCTACCACACCGCTTGCTATAAGCTTCTTCTCGCGCTTTTTCGCTAGCTTATAAGTATGCCATAATGTATAGAAACAGCCCATAACAACTGAGAAAGCCACCTGTGTAGGAAGGTTTGTAACAGTTCTTAAAATAAAGAAGTCCCAACCATCAACAATGCCGTAACGAATATTCTCAATAAAAGCAAAGCCAACCGCCACAAATACGGAGTAAACCACTCCGTCAAAAAGCGAGTTGAAGTTCTTGTTTTTAAAAGTGATGAGGAATAAAACTAGCCATTTAAACAGCTCTTCAACTAAAGCAATCGCAATAAAATTGATACTCAACATGTGTGCCGCATGCGCAGTACCCGATACATACTGTGCAACACCGGTTAAGCTGAACTCAATATACGGAACAAACGCTTTGTCAACAACACAAACAAGCAGATTTTCGCAGTAATATGCAGGCATATACACCACAGCACCCATAAAAAACAGCAACAAAAGCAACCATATAGGTTCTTTTTCAGCTCTGTCTTTTACATAAACATAAAAGCACAGAAGCACTGCGGGTATGAACGTCACTGCGGACAAAATAAATATATTCATTATCATTCCCCCTATGAAAAAATATTAGCACAAGGGATACTAAAAGTAAATACAAATGATAGCAAATATAAACAAAATTCGACAAAATTCAACCTATTAATGGTGGTGATGGTGGTGTGAGTGCTCGTCAATATTCACTTCGCACTTTTTGTAATGACATTGCTCGTTTTCGCTTTCGAGTTCAAGTGTCGCGTGAGATATGTTAAGCTCGCTGAGTGAGTGTCTTACTTCTTCTTTTATATGGCTGTGGTCAGTATCTGTCACAATATGCATTGACGCGTAGTTATTCACAGTATCCATGCTGAAAATATGGATGTGGTGTACATCGAGCACTCCGTCAATTTCGCTTAAGCTCTCTTTTATTTTATCTACAGATAAGCTTTTCGGCGCTTTCATCAGAAAAAGGTCAAGCACCTTTTTCATATTTTTTACTGCGTTTATGAGGATAAAGAGTGCGACACCGATAGACATAATCGGGTCAATAAGCGCAAAGTCTGTAAATCTCATAACTACAGCTCCTACAAGTACTACGACCCATCCGAGCACGTCCTCAAGCATGTGTAGGTTAACTGCTTTCTGGTTTAGTGACTCGCCTTTATGTGTGAACAGTGCGGCTAAAAAGTTTACTGCAACACCAAAAATCGCAAAAATAATCATTTTATCATAATCGATAACTTTAGGCTCAATGATATTTCTCACAGCGTTTATAGCAACAAGAATTGAACCAACCGCTAAAATTACAGTTGTCACAAAGCTCGCAAAAACAGAATATCTCAGATAACCGTAAGTGTAGTCTTTGTCGGGTTGTTTTTGGCTTTTACGTTCTAAAAAATACGACAGACCGATTGAAGCCGCGTCGCCGAGGTCGTGCACAGCGTCAGACATAATCGCAACGCTGTTTGTAAGCATCCCGCCGAAAAACTCAAACAACGCAAATGACAGATTCAGAATAAACGCAATCAAAATGTTTCTTTGTGTTTTCATAGTCCCTCCGTTGACTTTCAGAAAAAAGTCTTATAAAATAGTTATGGAACACTTTGTTCAGTTATTATACTATGCAAAACACTTTGGTACTGCAACATACAAAATCTTATGTTTGTCAGATACTGAACATTTTTCATAAAATGTACGGAGGAAAATATGGACAGAAGACAAAGAAAAAGCCGCGAAGCAATACTCAAAGCTTTCATCGAGCTTTTATCACAGAAAAACGTAAACCAGATTACAGTAAGCGAGATTATAGAGCGTGCTGATGTAGGCAGAGCAACATTCTACGCACACTTTGAAACAAAGGACTTTCTGCTCAAAGAGCTTCTCGAGGAGCTTTTCTGCCACATTTTTGACGTTTCAACCAACAGTGAAAATGACCACAGACACCTTTTTGAATGCAATAGCGACAGCTCTGTTTTTCTGCATCTTTTCGAACATTTGCAAAAAAATGACAACCAGATTCTCGCACTGTTAAATGGTGATAACAACGAATTGTTTCTCAGATACTTCAAAGAAGGACTCAAAGAGCTCATCTCAGACCAGATTTCCCTTTTTGACGAAGAAAAATCAAAGAAACTCCCAACTGATTTTTACGTAAACCACATCGCCTCGGTTTTTGTTGAAACTGTGCGATGGTGGATAAACGACAAGATGCGTCTGTCACCACAGGAAATCACAGAATATTTTTTCATAGCAGTATAAGAAAAGCCCGAGTGCAATTCACTCGGGCTTTATATTTTTATTACTTATTCTTTTTATTTGTTAAAAGCTTTCTTATCATATCGACAGGGATGACGATAAATGAGAGAGCGAAAATCACGAGCCACTGTTTGTAATCGGGTGGACATACGCTGATTGCTTTTCCAAGGAAGGTACAAGCGAGCACTACGCCTACGATAATGCCAATAGCAATACGGAAGAATAGTTTGTTTTTCTTAAGTCCGCTGAAAAGGTTGAGCTTTTCTGTACGAATGTTAAAGCCGTTAAGCGCCGCCATAAAGCACAAAAGTGCAAAACGAGCAGTAAGAGCCGCTTCTTCTGTAGGGAACATATTCTTCATCGGGGTAAAGATTATAATCGCAAAAGCTATTAAGAACGAAACCGTGCTCACACCGATTCTCAGTTTCGCGCCGTTAATAAACAGGCCTGAACCTTTCTTAATCGGCTTTTCAGTCATATACTCTTCTTTTGGAGGCTCACTACCAAACGACAGTGAGTTTAACGAGTCCATAATAATGTTGATTATGAGAATCTGAACTGATGCAAGGATTGAACCCGCCGCAAACAGCGGATAAACCATCGAAGAAACAAGAAGAGCGATGTTAATCGGAAGCTGGAACTCCAGGAACATCATAATGTTGTGCATAAATGTTCTACCAAGCTCCACCGCCTTAACAACAGACGCAAAGTTATCATCGGTCAGAATAATATCAGACGCTTCTTTCGCAACGTCACTGCCTGTCTGCATACCGAAACCTACATCAGCTTTCTTTAAAGCAGGCGAGTCATTTACACCGTCGCCTGTCATCGCTACAGAATAACCAATCTGCTGAGCAAGTGTTACAAGTCTGAGCTTTGTATTAGGTGAGCAACGGGAGATAACTCGAAGACTAGGGATAATATCGATAACCTCTTCGTCGGTGAGCTTTTCAAACTCATCGTTTGTGAGAGCTACATCACCGTCAGTATAAATACCACATTCTTTTGCAACCGCGATGGCTGTCTGGATACTGTCACCTGTAATCTCGATAACCTGAGTTCCTGCTTCCTTTGCTATTCGCACTGCGTCAGGAACCTCTTTACGGATAGGATCGACAACGCCGATAATGCCGAGTAGCGTCATATCTGTAGCAAGCTCGTTTTCAATTAAAGTACCGTTCGCTTTTGCAAGAGCGATACAGCGGATAGAACGACTGTTGAGTGTTTTTACAACTTCATCGATTTGTGCTTTGTTTTCAAAAGGCTTGACTTCTCCGTCTTTTGTCATAACCTTTGTACAGCAGTCGATAATTTTCTCAGTAGCACCTTTATAGTAGGTGTAACGGTCAGATGTTGTTACAGCAGAGTACTTGTTAGCACTTGTGAATGTCTGTTTATCAAGAATCGCTGTGTTATCAACGATAGATTTCGCTTGGGCTGATGCAACTAAAGATAGCACAGCACGGTCAATCGAGTTACCGCCTGTGATTCTGTCTTCAGAGTCGAAAGTTGCACTGTTGTTAAGCACGATGTTGTACTTCAGTTCTTTGAAAAGTTCGCTGTCCTTGTCAACCTCAGCGCCTGTATAGTCGATTACACAGTCAGGAGACATCACGCCTGTTGTGAGTGTACCTGTTTTGTCGGTACAAATGAGGTTAACGTACGCAAGTTCAGGGATTTTGCCCGGATTCTTCGCAAGGATGTTGTAACGCTCCATAGTGCGGACATTCTGCTTTGTAACGAGCTTAACGATAAGCGGTAAGCCCTCGGGCACAGCCGCAACAATGATAGTAAGAGCAACAGAAACATTAGATGCAATCTTCTGCACCGTGTCTAAAAAGCCCTGTGAAAAATACTCTTTGAAGCCAATCTCAGCGATACCTGATGCTGAGAGGATAATAAACGTAATTAAAGCTGCGAGTGTACCCCAGCGTGAGATAAACTCGCTTAATTTATCGAGTGCGATATCAAGCGCAGTTTTCGGCGCTTCTAAAGTCTGCATTTTAACTAAAGTGTCGCCGTTTACTGTGTTAACGCCAACGTCGGTGACAATCATCTTACCCTCACCGCTCATTACACATGTGCCGGCAAAAAGACAGTTCTGGTTAGTATACGCGTCGGTAGATGTAGTCTTTACGTGGACATAGTCAGGCACAGGAGTTTTTCTGCACTCCTTTGTTTCACCGTTGATAGCCGCGTTGTTAACATCGACCTTACCCTCAATAATGTAACCATCTGCGAAAATCTCGCCGCCGATACCAATGTACACGATATCTCCAACAACGAGCTCGTCCTTGTTGATGGAAATCATCTCGCCGTTACGGATAACATCACAGTATCTAACCGAGCTTCGGAGTCTCAGCTCATTTGCGGATTTCTGTACGCCTAAACCAGTACGCACAGCGATAAATGTAACGATACCGAGTACGAGCATAATCATAATCGGCTCGGAAAACTCCATAATGCCGAGTATAGCTAAAACAAGCTGTACAAGAGCAATCGCAATAAGTATAAGAGTGATTTTTTCACTGAGTGCTTCAAGCGCAAAATTATACCATTTTTTCTGTTTAGGTTCAGGGAGTTTATTAGACCCGTGTTCTTCTCTACTCCTTAAAACCTGTTCATCCGTTAAGCCTTTCATAAAAAGCCTCCTACATATGTTTCCATTTTACATTTTATCACTAGTATTTTTTTCTTTCAATAGAGTTTTTATTATTTAACAAATATTTAACTTTTATTATGCACAACTTTTTGATACCCAAATCAAATATAAAAAAACGCACAAAAACCGCATAAAATAGCGCTTGCAAGCATTACTTGACAAAATCAAGTGAAAAGTGCTTTCTTTTTTCAGCCTTCCGATATATAATAAAATCATCTAAAGGAAGTGCTTTTTATGAACATCGGCGAAAGAATTCAACTC
>JAZSFG010000041.1:0-21964 GCA_045532065.1 Ruminococcus sp.
GGTCGATGGTTCTGATTTTTCAGATAAAGCGCGAGCTTTGCAGAGTGGGTTGTTTTACCTGCACCCTGAAGACCGCACATCATAATGACTGTCGGTGGTTTTGACGAGAAGTTGAGTCGTGCGTTTTCAGCACCCATCAAAGCGGTGAGTTCCTCGTCAACAATTTTTATAACCATCTGAGCAGGAGTCAGGCTTTCCATTACGTCAGAACCAACCGCACGCTCAGTAACTTTGTTAGTGAAATCTTTAGCAACCTTGTAGTTAACGTCAGCTTCAAGTAACGCGAGTCTGACTTCTCGCATCGCTTCTTTAACGTCGGATTCTTTCAACTTGCCTTTATTCTTAAGTTTTTTAAACGCTTTTGACAGCTTTTCGGACAAACCTTCAAATGCCATAATCAGACCTCCGTTTCGTAAAGTCTATGTGCTGACTCTTTAATCTTCTTAACGAGTCCGAGCAGTTTTTCGTCTTCTGTCAGCTCTTCAATCTGCGCAGTACACAGCAGTATAGAGTCAAGCTCCTTGGACGTTTTATTATATCTTGCACAAAGAGAAAGCTTCTCTTCGTACTCAAACAAGCTGGTTTTCGCTCTTGTTAAAGCATCTCGCACGCCTTGTCGCGACATACCTAAAATATCGGCAGTTTCTTTAAGCGACAAGTCGTCGTTATAGTACAGGCTTACCGCCTGCTGCTGAGTCTGGGTCAGCATATCTTTGTAAAAATCGAACAGTAGCGAAATTTCAAGATTTTTATCCAAAGTCTTGCCCTCCTGTCCGTTTTGCTGTAAAGCAAATCACTTTACACTTCTGCGATTATAACAAAGACTTCTCATCTTGTCAAGCATAATAACGATTTTTATCCGCAAAAAACGTAATTTTTTCTATATATAATGTAATATTTTTCTTTGATTTTGCTGTTCATTTGTGGTATACTGATATTTGTATAAATTTGTTTATCAGTTGTGAGGATTTTAATGGAACAGATTTTAAACATTGACCGCATGGAACACGCTGTTGCGCTTTTCGGAAGTTTTGACGAAAACATCAAACTTATTGAGCACGAATTCTCGGTGCGAGTAACAGCAAGAGACAGCGAACTCAAAATCAGCGGTGACGCAGAAAATGTAATGAAAGCGACTAAAACTATCGAATCACTTTTATCACTTTTAAGCCGAGGAGAACAGCTCTCAGAACAAAACGTCAGATACTGCATTTCGCTTATTAACGACGGCAGTGAAGAAAAAATCGAACAACTCGCTTCTGACTGCATCTGTGTTACAGCTAAAGGCAAGCCGATTAAGCCGAAAACTATCGGACAGAAACATTACTGCTCTGCTATAAAAGACAACACCATCACCATCGGCGTCGGTCCTGCAGGTACGGGTAAAACCTACCTTGCTGTCGCTATGGCGGTAACAGCTTTCAGAGCGAAAGAAATCAACCGAATCATCCTCACCCGTCCCGCTGTCGAAGCAGGCGAGCGACTCGGTTTTCTTCCGGGTGATTTACAAAGCAAGGTTGACCCATATCTACGACCACTTTACGATGCACTTTTCGATATGCTCGGTGCTGAAACCTACCAGAAATACTTAGAGCGTGGCAACATAGAGGTTGCTCCTCTTGCATATATGCGCGGACGTACTTTGGACGATTCTTTTATCATCTTAGACGAAGCGCAAAACACCACAAACGAACAAATGAAGATGTTTTTAACCCGTCTTGGTAACGGCTCGAAAATGGTCATCACGGGTGACATCACTCAGATTGACTTACCAAGTGGTGTGAGAAGCGGTCTTAAAGAAGCCGTTAAAGTTCTTAAAAATATCAAAGGCATTAAACATATCACATTCTCTGAAAAGGATGTCGTTAGACATAAGTTAGTTCAGGACATCATCAAAGCGTACGAGAAAAACGAGGAGGCAAAAAGACGTCATGACAAATGATAAAATCAGAGTAATCATCACAAACTCACAGAAAAAAGTGCAGATTCCGACAGGTCTGAGAATGCTCGTCCGTCGTTGCTGTAATGCAGTGCTTAAAATGGAAAACTTCGAGGGTGCGGCTGAAATCAGCGTAACTTTCGTTGACAACGAACAGATCAAAGAACTCAACACTCAGTACCGCGACAAACCTATCGAGACAGACGTTTTGTCATTCCCTATGGGTAGCGACGGTAAATACGACATCGACCCTAACACAGGCGCACAGATTCTCGGTGATGTTGTCATCTCTATGGAGAAAGCTTTAGAGCAGTCTGACCTTTTCGGCCACTCGTTCCAGCGTGAAGTCGGCTATTTAACAGCACACTCAGTGCTTCACCTCTTAGGTTACGACCACATGGAACCACTCGAAAAGGTACATATGAGGGAAAAAGAAGAGCGCGTAATGGAGATGCTCGGGCTCGAAGTAACAACAAGCTATCTTGTTGAAGAGTGAGGACAAAATGAACAGTAAACTCAAAAAGCAGACAAAAAGCTTTTTCTACGCTATAAGAGGACTTTTCTCTGTATTAAACAGCGAGGGTCATATGCGTTTTCACCTTGTAACTGCTGTTTTTGTTGTCGCTTTTGCGCTTAAATTTTACGACCTTGACGCCACTTCGTGGGCGATACTGACACTCACAATTTCGAGCGTATGGGTAGCTGAAATCACTAACACAGCCGTCGAAAAAGTGTGCGACACGATAACTAAAGATTACAACAAAAACATAAAGTACATCAAAGACATCTGTGCAGGAGCTGTACTTATAACAGCCGTGGCGTCTGTTATCGTTGCATTTGTCATCCTGTTTGATGTAAACGCTTTTTGCGATATGTACACCTACTATTTAAAAACCGATATATGGGCACTTTTTGTACTTATCGCAGGCGTTATACTCGGCATACTTTTTGTCGCAATAAAACCTGAAAAATACCTGAAATTTTTAAGAGAAAAACCTGAAAACAAACAGTAAAGGGACATAATATGAACAAAAAAGATAAATCAGCTTTTATCGCACTCACAGGTAGACCTAATGTCGGTAAAAGCTCGCTTTTGAACAACATTTTAAAGCAGAAAATCGCTATCGTCAGCAGTAAACCGCAGACTACCCGTACACGTATTATGGGTATTCTGACAGAAGGCGAGCACCAAATTGTTTTTATCGACACTCCGGGTATGCATAAGCCGAAAACTACTCTCGGTCAGTATATGGTACGCTCCATCAACGAATCTGTTATGGGTGTTGACGCGTGCGTGCTCGTGGTTGAGGCTGACAAAGAAGTCGGCAAAACCGAGCTTATGCTGATTGAAAAATTCAAGAAAAGCGAAACAAAAGTCGTACTCGCTATCAATAAAATCGATATGTTAAAGGACAAAGAACAGCTTTTAGAGCTGATTTTATCCTACTCTTCGCTTTACAACTTCGAGGCAGTCGTACCAGTGTGCGCAGTAGACGGCAAAGGTGTGCCTGAACTCGTCGACGAGCTGAAAAAACTGTGTGTCGAGGGTGGTCATTTCTTCGAAGACGACGCCTTAACTGACCAGCCTGAAAAAGTTCTCGCCGCAGAAATGATAAGAGAGAAAATCCTGCGCCTTACTGACAAGGAGATTCCTCACGGTACTGCGGTCGTTATCGAGCGTATGAAAACACGTGAGGACTCAGGAATTCTAGACATCGACGCTACGATTTACTGTGAGCGTGCTACTCATAAAGGTATCATAATCGGCAAAGGCGGCTCAATGCTCAAGAAAATCAGCACCTATGCACGACAGGATATGGAGAAATTCTTCGACTGCAAGGTAAACCTGCAGACATGGGTCAAAGTTAAAGAAGACTGGAGAAACCGAGAAGCACTTCTTAACAACTTCGGCTTTAATCAGAAGGATTTTGATTAAGCGCCGAGGTGCGTAGCCCTTAAAAGTCGAGTGCGAGATGGGACTGCTCGTAGGACACGCAGTGTCCAAAGAGTGGTTAATCGAGAACGTGGACTTTTAAGGAACAGCGTAGCACTACGAGGCGTGATATATTAAGCGTCGAGGTGCGAAGCCCTTAAAAGTCGAGTGCGAAACCTCGATCACTTTGAAATTTGAAAGGCTCGGATACTCGGACGCTTAATATTACAAATTCTGGCTTCTACATTTTTCACACTATATCTGCTTTTCTAAAAGGTATAATAATAACCTACCAAAAAGAAAGGGCAGATATATATGAACGAGACAGATGCGTGGAACTCTTTTTTGATGAGTGGCAGTGTGCTCGATTATTTACAGTACAAAGCTATTCAGAACGCAAAGATAGCTCCCGACTTGGAGGAAAAAGATGAAATTCAAAACAAACGGACTGATACTAAAGGAGCAGAGCATAGGTGAGCAGGATAAGCTCGTAACTGTGCTCACAACCTCCCACGGCATTATCCGTGCGTTTGTCAGACGAGCAAAGAATATCAAAAGCCCGAAGTGTGCATCCACCGGGCTTTTGTGCTATTCTGAACTGTCACTTTTTGAAAATAAAGGTACATATACAATAGACGAAGCACAGTCAATCGAGATGTTTATTAAACTTCGCAACGACGTGCAAAAAATGTCGCTTGCACAATATTTTTGCGAGCTCTCTCTCTCCCTTTGTCCGAAAGAAAGCGAAAGCTCGGATTACCTGCGTTTAATCTTAAACGCATTGCATCTTCTGTGTAACTCAGACAAAGACCCGTTACTTATCAAAGCGTGTGTTGAAATGCGACTACTAGGGCTGTGCGGATATATGCCCGACCTGATTATGTGCGACTCTTGCGGTGAGTACGAAACCGCAAATATGATGTTCGTACCTAAAACAGGAAAGCTTTACTGCTTTGATTGTGCACAAAAAAACGGTGTACACGGAATAAGCGCGTCAAACAGCATAATAACCGCACTACGCCACACTTTTTATCAGGATTTCGAAAAGCTGTTTTCTTTTTCTTTATCCAAAGAATCGCTTATTCAGCTTAACGCGATAACCGAAAGTTACTTAAGCTGTATCACAGAAAAAGACTTTCTTACATTACAATTTTTTAAAATGATGAGTGAATGATATGAACAGACATTACAAAGCTCTTGAACTCGACAAAATTTTAAATATGTTAGCGAACGAAACCGCTATCCCTGATGCCCATGAGCAGGCGCTGAAAATCGAGCCTATGTGGGGACTTTTCGAGGTTAACGAAGCGCTTAATCAGACACAGGATGCGCATATGCTCATCGGTCGTTTCGGTGCGCCTTCATTTTCAGGTATTTCAAATATCGCAAATGCCTTAAGAAGAGCACAGGCAGGCGGTTGCCTTAATATGTCCGAGCTTTTAAAAATCGCTCAGGCACTGCGGGTTATCAGAGGCGTCAAAGAATGGCGCAACAAATCAGCGTCTATAGAAACAACACTCGACAACCACTTTCAGTCTTTGTCGACCAATAAGTTTTTAGAAGATAAAATCAACACCTGTATCATCAGCGAAGAGGAACTCTCCGATAACGCTTCAAGTACACTAAGCGATATCAGAAGAAAAATCCGAATCGCTCAGTCAAAAGCCCGAGAGGTTTTGGACAAAATCATACACAGCTCAACACACCAGAAGTATCTGCAGGACGCTATCGTCACTCAGCGTGACGGAAGATACGTAGTTCCTGTAAAAGCTGAGTGCAGAGGAAATGTCGCAGGTTTAGTACACGACACATCGGCCTCAGGCTCTACTGTATTTATCGAGCCGATGGGCGTAGTACAGGCAAACAACGACATCCGCGTGCTCGAGTCAAAAGAGCAGGCGGAAATCGAGAGAATTTTATACGAGCTTTCAGCTGCATGCGGTACACACGCTGACGAAATTATTGAAAGCTACAACTTCATCGTTGAATTAAACATCATTTTCTCAAAGGCACAGCTTGCGTACAAAATGAAGGCTACTATGCCTAAAATGAACGACAAAGGTGTTATCGACCTAAAACAGGCACGCCACCCGCTCATTCCTGACAAGATTGTCATACCGACAGACATAACTTTAGGCAAAACATTTGACACTCTCGTTATCACAGGTCCGAACACAGGCGGTAAAACCGTATCGCTTAAGACTATCGGTCTATTAACGCTTATGGCGATGTGCGGACTTATGGTGCCGTGTGCAGATAACTCTGAGCTTTCTACATTCAGACGTGTGTTAGTCGACATCGGCGATGAGCAGAGCATCGAGCAATCACTCTCGACTTTCTCTGCTCATATGACTAACATCATCGGGATTTTGAAACTTGCAAACCGCTCCACACTTGCTCTCATCGACGAGCTTGGCGCTGGTACTGACCCTGTAGAAGGTGCGGCACTCGCTGTTTCTATACTTGAAAAACTAAGAAGTAGAGGCGCAAAAATTGCGAGCACGACTCACTATGCAGAGCTAAAGGAATACGCTTTAAAAACCGAAAAAGTCGAAAACGGCTGTTGCGAATTCGACGTAAAAACTCTACGTCCTACATATAAACTTCTCATCGGTGTACCGGGCAAAAGTAACGCATTCGCAATATCAAAAAGGCTTGGTATGGAAGACGACGTAGTAGAGCGTGCAAAAGAACTCGTATCAAGTGAGAGCAGGCAGTTTGAAAACGTTGTTGAAACACTCGAAGAACGCCGACAGGAACTCGATAAAACTTTAAATGAAGCTAAAGCAGAGCTTAACAAAGCCAGAGCAGAGCGCGAGAAAGCCGAAAAAGAGATGGAAAGAGCAAAAAAGGACGCTCAGCGTGAAATAGACAAAGCTAAACACGAAGCTTCCCTCCTGCTTTCTAAAACGAAAGCTCAGGCGTACGCGCTTATAGACGACCTGGAAAAAGCCCAGAAAGCGAAAAGTATGTCTGCTGATGACAGAGCTAAACTCAAGCGTAATATGCGCGATTTAGAAGATACTGCTGACCCTGTAAAGAGAAATGAGGACTACTCCTACAAGCTTCCTCGTGAATTAAAAGTCGGCGATAGCGTACTGATTTTCGACATCGACAAAAAAGCCGAAGTCTTAGAGCTTCCTGAAAAAGGTCAAGTACTCGTTCAGGCGGGTATCATAAAAACAAGGGTACCGCTTTCGAATTTACGACTTTTAAACGACGAAAAAGTCACAGTACCGAAGCGTCCTGAACGCAAGGTCACAAAGTCGGTTTCAGCTCGTGCTCAAACCGAAATCGACCTTAGAGGACAGACAGCAATTGAAGCAATCATCGCAGTCGATCAGGCTATAGACACAGCGATACTGACAAACACCCATACACTAACTGTCATCCACGGCAAAGGTACGGGTGTATTGAGAGCAGAAATTCACCGCCACTTAAAGACCCACAAAGCTGTGAAATTCTTCAGACTCGGCACTTTCGGCGAGGGCGAAGCAGGCGTCACAATCGTCGAGCTTAAATAAAAAACAAGGCACAGAGGATATTCTCTGTGCCTTTTCTTATGCATTATTTTCGGGTAATTTCGGCGTAACGTAAACTGTGTTATAGCTTACGTAAATAACCTTTCCAGGTTTTGCGCCGCTTGGTTTTGAGACGTTTTTAACGATAGTGTAGTCAACAGGGACTTGCGAACTGTCCTTCGCTTTGCTGTGGTACGCACAAATCTGTGCCGCTTCTAAAATAGCTGTTTCGCTAATTTCTCTTCCACCTGTCAGCACGATAGTGTGCGAGCCGTGAATCTCTTTTGTGTGGAACCAGTAGTCGGATTTACCCGCGGTTTTCAGCGTTAAAACATCGTTTTGTTTATTGTTTCTGCCGACGAGTACGGTGAATCCGTCCGAAGTCTTAAACTCAAGCGGTGGCAACGCTTTCGGCGCTTTTAGTTTTGCACCCTTTTTCTCTTTAATATAGCCCTGCTCGACAAGCTCAGCGCGTATCTGACTTAAGTCTTTGTCACTTTGAGCTCTAAAGAGAAAATCCTGTACAGACAGCATATAAAAAAGCTCTGCCTGTGCTTTTTCAATCTGGACTTTCAGCATCTGTTCGGCTGTTTTTGCTTTCGCATACGCTTTGTAAAACTTCTGCGCGTTTTGTGCAGGAGTGATGCTCGGGTCGAGTACAATTCGCATAAGCGGAGAGTTCTCTTCGTAGAAATTTTCTACCTCCACAAACAATGCACCTTTTTGAATTCTGTATAAATTCGCCTGCAGTAAATCGCCTTTTATTCGCAACGGTTCTCTGTCAGCGCATTTCTTCAGTTCTTGTTGCTGAATGTTGATTTTTTTAGAAAGTCGCTCTATCGCGTTTGAAACGAGTTTGTGCAAATCCTGACTGCGCGACTTCATCCTTACAGCCATATCGCGCTTGCTGTAAAACGCGTCGAGCATAGAAGAGTAATCAGAAAAAATCTCTGTTTTCTGTGCGTCGCCATACTGAGTGATGTCCATAAACGCGATATCAAACGGAGTGTTATCAGCTTTAAAAACTATAGTAGGTGTTCCGTTATTAAGAACGGCTTTTTTGAGATTTTCTACCTCTTTTTCTAAAGTTGAGCCCGAAAAAACACGATGTTCAATCTCGCGACAAATAATAGGACTTACACCCTGTATAGCACCTAAAATGGCTTTATCAAGCGATTTTTCAGAATCTTCGACAGCTGAAACTATGTCAGTTACGCTGTCTTCTAAGATATTCAGCTTGTCCTGCGGTGTAGGCAGGATATACTCGATTTTCGGAAGGACAACACGCTCGTTAGTCATCGTAATATCGATGCGTTTAACAGCATCTACAACGAGATTTTTCTCATCAACTAATATGATGTTAGAATATCTGCCCATAATCTCCAGACAAAGTGTGAGTCGCTCTCTGTCGCCTATCTCGTTTGTCGCTTCGAACTCGAAAAACAGTATTCGCTCAAACTGTGGTTGTGTAATACTCAAAAGCTTTGCACCGCAAAGTCGCTTTCTCAGCAACATACACAGCATCGGCGGTACAGGCGGATTTTCTATTGAAAAATCGGTTAAATGCACTCGTGCACAATCAGCTCTACAGCTCATAAAGAGCTTTTTTGCACCGTCTTTCGTGCGGAAGTTAATAACAAGCTCGTCTTTGGACGGCTGATGAATCTGATTTATGTGTGCGTCTTTTAAAACTGATAAAAGCTCGTTTTTTATCATACTTAGCATAATGCCATCGAGTGCCATATTATTAACCTCCTTCTAGTATTATTTGTGATATTTTGCATTCGCACTTATCGAAAAAGCGCGATAAATCTGTTCAGAAAGCAGCACTCTAAAAAGCTGATGCGGAAATGTCATTTTTGAAACAGAGAGCTTAAAATCTGCTCTGTTTTTTACATCATCACTTAATCCCCACGAACCACCGATAATAAAATCGACAGTACCGCTTTGCATCGAGATGTCACAAAGCTTTTGTGACAAGTCTTCTGAGCTTAACATCTTGCCCTCGATACACATCGCGATAACGTAGTCAGATTTGCCTACTTTACTTAAAATCCTCTCGCCTTCTTTTTGCAGAGTTTTGTCAATCTGTGACTGTGTACTCTGGTCAGCGATTTTTTCTTCTGATAGCTCGATTACTGTGAATTTACAGTAGCGTTGCAGTCGTTTTTTATATTCATTCAGCGCGTCTGTAAAGAACTTTTCTTTCAGATTACCGACGCAAATCAAATTAATATTAAGCATAAATTATCCTTAAAAAATGATGGCTTTTCCTGTTGTTTCAGGAGGAGCTGTCATAATAGTATAGTCTTCGTTTTCTGTCATACCTGCACAGTTTAATGATAGTTTAGAGGTATCAAGAGCTAAACGCGGTGTGTTGTTCTCCTGACTCAAGTGAGCAAGTAAAAATCTCGTTACTCCACTTTCTACAAGTTGTGGAAGCACCTTTGCGCAATCATCATTTGACAGATGTCCTGTCATAGACATAACTCGCTTTTTCAGTATAAACGGATACGGCCCGTTTTTCAGCATCTGCAGGTCGTGATTCGACTCAATAATAACTGCGTTGCTGTTAGTAAGTGCGTTAAGCGCATCTTGTGTCAGAAAGCCGGTGTCGGTAACAACAGCGCACCTACGCTTATCAGCGGTAGTGACATGGTACCCGCAACTCTCTTTTGCGTCGTGCGAGGTGAGTACTCTTTTTATAAGCATATCACCGACATTAACCTCGTCTTCGATTACTCGCAAATCGGCACTTTTGTCGACTTTGTCGCCATTAACAAGCGCGTCAAGAGTGCCACTACTACCATAAATCGGAAGTGCGTAGCGTTTCGCAAAAACCCGCAGTGATGAACAGTGGTCTACGTGCTCGTGAGTGACAAAAATCGCTTTTATTGTTTTTGTATCTATTTCGTTTTGTAAAAGTGCGAGCTCGAGCTGTTTACAGTTTCTACCTGCATCAACAAGCACAGCTTCGTTGTTGCCACTTATGTAGTAGCTGTTGCCCTTGCTCGATGAAAAAAGCGGAACAATCTTCGCCATAAAAACCTCTATAATAACAAAGGGGTACTTTCTGTACCCCTAGTAAAGTGTTATGCTGTTGTTGCTACTTCGTCGTTGTCAGGAATGTAAATCTTCTTGATGTCAGCACCGAGTGCTCTGAATTTATTAATAACATCCTCGTAGCCACGCTCGATGTAGCTGATACTTGAAATGTAGGTAGTACCCTCGGCAACCAGAGCCGCAATAATCATCGCCGCACCAGCTCGAAGGTCAGTAGCCTTAACAGGAGCTGCTATGAGTGGTGCACCACCCTCGATAATAGCAAGTCTGCCCTCTACGGAAATCTTCGCTCCCATACGTAGAAGCTCTGCAATATACTGATAACGGTTATCCCACACGCTTTCGTTGATGATAGATGTGCCGTTAATAGACGCTAAAAGTGCCGCAAACTGTGGCTGACAGTCAGTAGGGAAACCCGGATGTGGCATAGTTTTGATGTTAACACGGTTAAGCGGACGCTTAGTCGCATCAACAACTACTGCTTCATCGTACTCCTCAACCTCAACGCCCATTTCTCGAAGCTTCGATGAGATACTGTCGAGGTGTTTAGGTGTGATGTTTTTAACGGTAATCTTACCGCGAGTAGCAGCTGCTGCAGCCATATACGTGCCTGCCTCAATCTGGTCAGGGATAATCGAATATGTGATACCACGTAAATATTCAACGCCACGAATCTTGATAACGTCAGTACCTGCACCACGGATATTAGCACCCATGGAATTGAGAAAGTTCGCAAGGTCAACGATATGTGGCTCCTTTGCGGCGTTTTCGATGATAGTCTGACCCTCAGCTTTTACAGCGGCGAGAATGATGTTCATAGTAGAACCTACAGAAACTGTATCAAAGTAGATTCTCGCACCGTGGAGCGGTCTGTCAGAAGTAGATTCAATAATCGCACCGTTTATCAGCTCGTTTTTTGCACCCATAAGAGCGAAGCCCTTTAAATGCTGGTCAATCGGTCTCACACCAAAGTTGCATCCGCCAGGCAGAGCAACCTTCGCGTTGTGGAATCTGCCGAGCAACGCACCAAGCAGGTAATAAGACGCACGCATACCGCGTACTGAATCGTTAGTAGCAACAAAAGTGTTAATCGGACGTGGGTCAATGTCGAGAGTCGACTTATTAACGCGTGTAACCTGAGCACCAAGCTCCTGCAGAATAGTCGCAATAAGAGTAACGTCGCTGATATTAGGTATATTTTCTATACGGCATGGCTCATCGCACAAAATAACAGCAGGGATGATAGCAACCGCTGCGTTTTTCGCACCGCTGACTGACACTTCACCGAAGAGCTTATTGCCGCCGTTAACAACAAATTTTTCCAAAATATGCACACTTCCTATATTGTATATATGGTATATGCCTGAATGTAATAAATAATCGGTCTTTTATAAAAACCTCAAAAATTTAAAATGACAGTACGAAAACTTCAGCACACTTACACTTAAACGCAGTATACCACATTATCGTACACTATAAAGATAATACAAAGACGCTGTAAAGTCAACTCAAATTCGCCTTTATATTAAAATTTTGGTCAACTTGTATGTAAATAAGCAATATCTTAAAGTTAATTTTCAATAATTATTCTTTATGTATGATGAGTTTTATGTAAAACAGACTCATCTTCCCCAGTATTTACGGTCGAGGGAACGAAATTGTATCGCTTCAGTAATATGATGCCCTTTAATTATTTCGCTACCCTCTAAATCCGCTATTGTTCGAGCGACTTTCAGAATTCTGTCGTACGCACGAGCGGTGAGTCCGAGTCTCTCGAAAGCAGCTTTAAGTAGCATATTCGCTTTGTCGTCAATAACACATACTTTCTCAAACTGAGAAGCGTCGAGATTAGCATTACAGCTGATACCTGTGCCCTTGTACCGAGCGGTCTGTATCTCACGAGCTGCGTTCACACGTGCTCTGATTTGAGCGGATGTCTCCTCGTTACTCTTAGTAGTCAGATCATCGTAGTCCACAGGAGGTACTTCGACGTGGATATCGATTCTGTCCAGAAGCGGCCCCGAGATACGGCTTAAATATCGACGCACGCTATCCTCGGTACACGTACACTGGCGTGTAGGGTGATTATAAAAGCCACACGGACACGGGTTCATAGCGGCAATCAACGTAAACGAGCACGGATAAGTCAGTCGTCCCATAGCACGCGAGATAGTGACCTTAGAGTCCTCAACCGGCTGACGCAGAGCTTCGAGCGCACTGCGCGAAAACTCAGGAAGTTCGTCTAAAAACAACACACCGTTATGACACAGAGAAATCTCGCCAGGCTTCGGCACAGCACCGCCACCTGACAAACCTACTGCAGAAATAGAGTGGTGTGGTGAACGAAACGGTCTGCTTGACACAAGCCCTGCTTTCGTATCGAGCAAACCCGCAACAGAATGGATTTTTGTCGTTTCAATCATCTCGTCAAAAGTCATATCCGGCAATATAGTTCCCATACGTTTTGCGAGCATACTTTTACCCGAACCAGGAGGACCGATGAGCAACACATTATGACCGCCTGCAGCGGCGATTTCCAGCGCACGCTTTGCTTCGTACTGACCTTTCACCTGACAGAAATCGAGCATCTGCGAGACGCTGGTGTTCTCTTCGTGGTTATACACAGCAGGAGCGATTTCTCCCCTGCCTTTCAAGTGGTCAATAAGCTCGAAAATCGTCTTTACAGGGTAGATTTCAATCCCCTTAACTACCGCTCCTTCACACGCATTCTCAAACGGTACAAAAAGGCGTTTTATGCCTGCACTTTGTGCTTTTATCGCCATCGGTAAAACACCGTTAATCTTTCTCACTTCGCCCGAGAGCGACAGCTCACCGACAAAAGCGCAGTCATCCAAAGACGCGCTTACCTGCCCCGTTGCTTTCAAAAGTGCTATTAGTATCGGCAAGTCATACACAGGACCTTCTTTTTTTATATCAGCAGGTGCTAAATTAACTATAATTCGTATGGTCGGAAATTCAAAACCGCAGTTTTTCAGCGCCGAGCGCACTCTGTCTTTACTCTCTTTTACCGACGCATCGGGAAGACCGACGATATCAAAAGCAGGAATACCTTTGCTTACGTCAGCCTCAACCTCAACACAAAAACTATCTATTCCGAATAGCCCTAAGCTGTTGCATTTTACTACCATTTTTGTTCCTCTCAAAAGTGAATGATATATCTTATTTATTATACCACACGACTAAACTCGACTAATAGTAAAAAATGTCGCCAAATTATTGTGTGTTTTGCACAATAATTATTATCATTTTTTGCTTTTTTGTTAAGAAAAACTAAATATTCATTGACTTTTATACACTTTCGTAGTAACATAATTATACATGTATTTATGTGAGGTGGACTTTTGTTGCAGCATTCGTCATATTGTTTCGAAAATTGTGATGATACCACCTTAGCTTCTTTTATCAGAAACGGTGATTCTTCATCTGATATTGCGTTTGAAATCATCTGTATCAGATACTTAAATCTCATATCTTCTATCGCATCGAAGTACCGCTACTGTGCCGAAGGATATGAACTTTCTGACTTTATGCAAGAAGGCTTGATCGGCTTGCTTTCAGCGTGCAAATCGTATGACGAAAGTCGCGGTATGAGCTTTAAAAACTACGCGATGTTGTGCGTCGAAAACCGCTTTAAAACTATCCTCAGACATAAAAACTCAAGCACACAGGTACCCTTCTCGAACCTCGTCCCTATTGACAGCAGTTTAGATCTTCTCGAGGACGCTAACGAGATGAGTGTACAGGAAATTATCGAGAGCAAGGAATACATCAAAACTGTGTTCAAAAATCTCGACAAAACTCTCTCCGAGCTAGAGAAAAAAGTGCTCAAGTTGTATTTATCAGGATACTCGTACTCGCAGACGGGCGCCGCCCTCAACATCAGTGAAAAAGCTGTTGACAACGCGATGTACCGCATCCGCAAAAAATTATCACGGTAATATATCCCGAGAGTATAGACGGTGCAACTCCGTCACGGGATGATAAAATATTTTTTCTAAGTGAGGTTACACTATGTACGAAGACAAGACTCTGACCTGCAAAGATTGTGGTGCTGAATTTGTATTCACAGCAGGCGAACAGGAATTCTATGCAGAAAAAGGTTTCGTAAACGAACCACAGCGTTGCAAGGCTTGCAGAGTTGCTCGCAAAAATGCTGTTAAATCAGCTCGCGAAATGCACACAACTGTATGTGCTCAGTGCGGCGGCGAGGCTACAATTCCGTTTAAACCTATGGAAGGCAAAGACTACTATTGCAGCGATTGCTTTGCAAAGAGAAAAGAAGCGCAAGAAGCTTAAGATATATTGCGAATTACCCATATCGTTTTCTCACGGCGTCCGTTTTTCGGGCGCCTTTTGCATTTATGAAGATTTTATTTAATCCTGAAATTATAACCCAAATTAAAGCGTAAACTGTTGTTTTTTCTGCTTTTTTGTGGTATATTATTCGTGAAAATTTAACCTTGGAGGTAATCACTATGAACAAAATTACTAAAGACGCAATTATCGGCGATGTACTCGATATGTATCCACAGATTGCTCCTTTCTTTTTCGAGATGGGTATGCACTGCTTAGGTTGTCCATCAGCCAGAGGCGAAACAATTGAGCAGGCTTGTATGGTACACGGTGCAGACTGTGATGCTCTTATCGAAAAAATCAACAACGCTATCGGTGCTTAATGAGACTGTTCACACTTGACAATAGACTCTCTATGTGCGCGTCGTTTGTGCGTGAAAACGCTCGCCTTGCGGACATCGGGACCGACCACGCATACCTGCCCGTGTGGCTTATACTGAATAATAAAATAAACAGCGCTCTTGCGTGCGACATAAACGAAGGACCGCTTTCAAGCGGTAAGGAAACTGTCGAAAAATACGCTCTTTGTGACAATATCACACTGCGCCTTTCTGACGGACTTGCTCAGGTAAAAGCGCACGAAGTCGACGACATTGTAATCGCCGGTATGGGCGGTGAATTAATCGCGCGTATTTTAGACTCGTGTGAGTGGGCAAAAACTGAAGAAAAACACTTCATTTTACAGCCTATGACCAAGTGTGAAGTGCTGATAAAATGGCTTTATGATAACGGATTTGAAATCATAAAACAGGACGCGTGCGAGTGCGACAATAAGCACTACACCGTTATGCTCTGTAATTACACAGGAGAGTTAAAAAACGTCGATGAAAGCTTTTATTATGTGGGCAAACTCGACACAAAAGAAGAGAGTGCAAAAGCGTATTTATCTCACATTTTATCACACCTTAATAAGCGTGTAAAAGGAGACAGCTCTCTGCTACCGATAATCGAAAAAATAAACGGAGAATTACTATGACAAAAGTACTCGACATCATAAATTTTACCGAAACTTTCGCTCCACTAAGTACACAGTGCGAATGGGATAACTCGGGACTTTTAGTAGGAAATCTTGACACACAAATCACAAAAGTCCTCGTGTGTCTTGATATCACTCACGCGGTTGTAGAAGAAGCAAAACACTTAGGTTGCGAGCTTATCTTAAGCCACCATCCTGTTATCTTCTCCCCTCTTTCGCACATCGATACTCACGATATATGCTACCACCTTATCAGCGAAAATATCGCCGCTTTGTGTCTGCACACTAACCTTGACAAAGCGGCTGACACAGGAGTAAACACAGAGCTTGCAAAAACTCTTTGTCTTAAAAATTCTGTGCTCTACCCTGACGATTTTTTATGCGTCGGCGAGCTTGAGCGCGAGATGAATAGCGATGAGTTTGCAAATTTTGTAAAAGAGGCACTTTACTGTCGCGGTGTGAGATACACAAAAAAGGATAAAATCAAAAAAGTCGCTGTCAGCTCCGGCGGTGGCGGTGAAGCGGTTTTTCTTAAAGATAAATACGGCTTTGACGCGCTCGTTACGGGCGAAATAAAGCACCACCTATTCCTTTTTGCGGATGAGAACTCGTTGTGCGCGGTTGAAGCAGGTCACTTCAATACAGAAGACGTTGTTATAGCTCCTCTGACCCAAAAACTTGTTGATAAATTCCCGCAAGTTTGCTTTACAAAATCTGTTTCTCTCTCAGACGTCGTGAATTTTGCTTAAAGCAGACCGAATAATTTAATATTATGTTCTAAAAAATGCTGTTCTGATACCCTCAGGACGGCTTTTTTGTTGCTTTTTTTACCTGTTTTTGCTCTTTTGTAACTAATAAGCTGAAAAAATTGAAAAATTTGTATTATATATGTAAAAAACAATTGCAAAAGGTTACAATCTTTGCTATAATGTTGTAGTGTAAATAACTATATGTGGTAATATGTGGTTTTCACACCACAAAATGAAGCACCACGCAAAGGTGAATATGAGAATCAGAAAAAAGAAATGGGCACAGCCGGAACTTGATTTGTGCCGCTACTTTGTAAAAGAACCACTCGAGTACTGCGGAAGATGGAAAGACTTTTTCAACAACGATAACGAAATCGAACTCGAGGTTGGTTGCGGTAAATGCAGCTTCGTTGCACAGAAAGCACTTTTAAATCCAAACAAAAACTACATAGCAGTTGACATCAAAAGCGATATGCTCGGCGTTGGCAGAAGAAATATCGAAAAGCTGTTTTCTGAAAACGGCAAAACTGTCGACAACATCGCATTAGTCGCATTCAACTGTGAGAATATCGAAAAGCTCTTCTCTAAAGAAGACGGGATAAAACAGATGTACATCAACTTCTGTAATCCGTGGCCACGCGAAAAGCACAAGAAACGTCGACTTACTCATGTGACTAAGCTCAACAAATACCGCACGTTCCTTTTAGACGGCGCACAGATTAACTTCAAAACCGACAACGACGAGTTGTTCGAAGAAAGTATTCCGTACTTCACTGAGTGCAACTTTGACATCACATACATCACTCGCGATTTGCACAACAGCGAGAAAAACGAGGGTAACATCGAAACTGAACACGAGACTATGTTCTCAAGAGAGGGAATCAAGATTAAACATCTCACGGCGAAGATGAAATAATTTTTAAGGAGGGGTACAAATGAAAAAGCTTACAGCACTTATTAGTCTTATACTCGTATTACTGCTTTCAGGCTGTTCTGTGATGAGTTTAGACGAATCGTCCATTATGTGCCCTCCGAAAGCTACGGGTAACAAAGCACACATCCAGAAACTCATCGACAAGCAGACTTCAGGAGAATATGTGCTCAAATATCCGAAAAACGGTTCCAACCGCAGTTCTATCGTCACACACGACCTCGACCACGACGAAGACGAAGACGCAATAGCTTTTTACTCAGACAAAAGCGGAGACCACATTCACGCACTTTTTGTTGAGTGTGTTGGTTCCGACTATGTGATTGTTGAGGACGTTTTACTCGAAGCGGCTACTGTCGACAGAATCGAGTTCTGTGATTTAGACGCTGACTCCAAATGTGAAATCGTCATCGGTTACTCGCACTCGACTTCGTCACAAAACGTAATGAGCATTTACTCGTATAATAAAGACGCTTCCCCTGTTATTACCCAACACGACACTCCATACACTTACTCGAGTTTGGTCACAGGAGATTTCAACAAAGACGATGCAGACGACATCCTGCTTATCTCACTTTACTCGGGAGACATAGCCGCAAGAGCACAACTTTTGGTATACACAGGCTCTGACCTCGTCGAGATTTCGTCCACAGAGCTCGACTCGGATATCACACAGCTCGCAAGTGTTATGTACGGTCAGATTTCAAACGATTCGTACGGCGCCGTACTCGACGGCGTAAGCTCGACTGGCGACTACACCACACAGGTTGTGCTGTTTGATGCTTCACGTCCTGCGCTTATAAATCCGCTGTTCTCTTATTCAGGCTACAGCTTAACACGACGTTCGACTCAGATTTCTTCATTAGACTACAACAAAGACAACCTCGTTGACATTCCGATTTGTTCGCTGATGCTACACAACGAGGACGACGACACAAACTTAATTGCTCGTCGCATCGACTGGAACAATCTCGACACAGATACATATACGCTCAGCACCAGCGAGAGTGCTATATTCTGTTCGGCTGACGGATATCTGCTCACTATGCCACAAAAATGGAGTGAGTCTGTCACCGCACGATACGATAAAACAAACCGCGAGCTCACCGTTTACACGTGTGAATACTCGGGCAACAAGCTTGTGCTTAAAGACAAGCTTATCACGGTCAAAGCTTACTTTGACGAAGATTACGAAAAAAGCAGTTCGGAATACACCGAATTCATGCGAGTAGGCGCTACTGTCTACACCTATCTTATCGGCACAGCTGATAACTACCTGGCTATTACAGGCAACGAGTTAAGCTCGTTATTCAAACCTGTTAATCTGTAACATAAACATACAAACGGAGGTTTTAGTTATGAAAAAGATTCTTGTTTGCGAAGACGAGGCTGCTATCCGCGATTTTGTGGTTATCAACCTCAGACGTGCAGGCTACGAAGTTGTAGAAGCCGACTGTGGAGAGATGGCTCTACAAAAATATGAGGAAAACGGCGGCGATTTCGACGTTGCTATCCTCGACATTATGATGCCTGGTATCGACGGCTTACAGGTATGTAAGGAATTAAGAAACAAAAACTCAGGCATTGGTATCATTATGCTTTCAGCACGTACACAGGAGATGGATAAGGTAACAGGCCTTATGCTCGGTGCTGACGATTACATCACAAAACCATTCTCACCTTCTGAACTTACAGCTCGTGTAGACGCTCTATACAGAAGAGTTGCGCTCGCTGAACAGAGAGCTGAGAACAACTTCAAAGAAGAGCTTAAATCAGGTATCTTCACATTAAATCTTCGAAACCGTGCTCTCATGAAGAACGGCAAGATGATTGAACTTACACAGGTAGAGTTCCAGATTATGGAGTATTTCTTCTCAAACCCTGGTGTAGCACTTGACAGAACTGACATCTTGAACCACGTATGGGGCGAAGCATATGTCGGCGAAGAAAAGATTGTTGACGTTAACATCAGACGTCTCAGAATGAAGGTAGAAGACGAACCTTCTAACCCTAAGTTCATCGTTACTGTATGGGGCTTAGGCTACAAGTGGGATACATAATATAAAAACTAGCCTTTTAACAACACTTTCATGAGAGGAGGGTGCAAAAATGTTCAAAGGCATCACTAAACGATGGATAATTAACACTTTCGGTGTTATTGTCGCTGTCATAACTTTGCTTATAATATGCCTGAGCGTTTTTGTACAGTCTTTGTGCTACTCCTCTGTGGAACAGGCTCTTATAAACCGCAACAGCGAGTTGTCGGCTGTTTTTCCTGGGTATAAATGTGAAAACACCGCAGATTTTCAGAATACAGCGTCAAAATACGTCGAAGACTTCATGTACAAAGAGAATATGGAGCTCATGGTAATCAATGCAAGCGGACGAGTAACCGTCACCTCAACAGGCTTCGAGCCTGACGAAGGTCTTGCTATGCCTGACTTTGACTCTGCGCTTGAGGATGAAGACGGATTTTCACAGTGGACGGGAAAACTCAGTTCAGGTGAAAAGGTGATGGCTACAACGCACATCATCCGTAACTCTAACAACACCTGTGTCGGCGCTATCCGCTACGTCGTGTCGCTGAGAAAAGCTAACCTTTACACATTCGTTGTGTCGCTGGTTGCGACTTTAATCGGAGTAATTATTATCGCGTGTGTCGCTTTTTCGGGTAACTACTTTATCCGCTCTATCGTCAAACCGGTCAGAGAAATGAGCGAAACCGCGAAGCGAATCGCTCAAGGCGACTTCGACGCAAAGCTTACTAAAATGTACGATGACGAAATCGGTGATTTGTGCGACTCCATTAACGATATGGCGAAGGAACTCGACGCATCCGAGAAGCTGAAAAATGACTTTATCTCTCGTGTATCGCACGAGCTGCGTACTCCGCTGACAGCTATTAAAGGCTGGGCTGAAACGATGCAGTACGGCGTTCCTGACCGCATTACTTTAGAAAAAGGTATGTCGGTCATCGTGTCTGAAAGTTCGCGACTCACAGGAATTGTAGAGGAGTTGCTCGACTTCTCGAAACTCCAGAGCGGACGACTCACTATGCAGAAACAAAAAATCGATATACTCGCTGAGGTTGACGAGGCAGTATATATGTTCAAAGAACGTGCCTTTTCTGAAGGCAAACACCTATTGTATGACGAGCCGGAAATCATGCCTCCGGTTTACGGCGACCGCAACAGATTAAAGCAGGTGTTCATCAATGTTCTTGACAACGCTCTTAAATACACACCTGAAGGCGGTATGGTAGGTGTACAGGTTTATCAGGATTTCAAAGAGGATATGATTAAGATTATCGTAGCTGACAACGGATGCGGTATTGCTAAAGAAGATATCCCGAAAATCAAGGATAAATTCTACAAAGCCAACCAGAAAGTCAACGGCTCAGGTATCGGACTTGCGGTTGCTGACGAGATTATCAAACTCCACAATGGTCATCTCGACATCGACTCCAGTCTTGAGGTTGGTACAACTGTAACAATAGGCTTGCCGATTTACAGAAACCAGGACGAAGAAGCGCAAGCTTTACTTAATGCGGAAAACACTGACTCAATAAAGGAATAAATTTCTATGTCTAATAAAGGAAATCAATGTAAAATCACGTCCATCGGTGGCTCTGCGCTCATCGAAGGCATTATGATGCGTGGTCCTAAACGCACAGTAATCGCGGTGCGTACAGGCGAAAATGAGGTTCACACAGAAGAACTTAAAGTCAAGACTCTCGCATCTAAAAGTAAATTCTTCAGATTGCCGTTTATCCGCGGTATCACAGGTATTATCGACTCGATGTCTATGAGCTACAAAGCACTCGCAATTTCTGCGGATAAAGCTTTAGAAGCAGGCGAAATCGAAGAAGAACAGCAGTCAAAATTTGAGAAATGGCTGACAGAAAAGCTCGGCGACAACTTAATGAAAATCGTGATGGTATTCGCGACAATTCTCGGCGTTTTACTCGCTGTTGGTCTTTTCTTCTTTTTACCATCACTCCTCTACGACGGACTCGCGTGGCTTGTAAAATATGTATCTTCCCTTGATTTCGTAGGAAATCTCGGTATTGGTACAATCGACATCGCAGAAAACGTATTCTTCAAATCCGTATTCGAGGGTGTGCTCAAAGTAGTTCTCTTCTTGGGCTACATCATCCTTTGCTCACAGATGGAAGATATGAAGCGCGTGTTTATGTATCACGGTGCTGAACACAAGACTATTTTCTGTTACGAAGCAGGACTCGAACTCAACGTCGAAAACATTAAAAAGCAGAAAAGATTCCACCCAAGGTGCGGTACAAGCTTTTTAGTTATCACACTTTTAGTCGGTATCTTTTTAGGCCTTTTCATCCCTGCTAACCCATTCGGCGTAAGCTTTTTGCGCCCTGTGTTTAAAATCGTACTTTTACCGCTTATGATTGGTATCGGCTACGAAGTAATCAAGCTGTGTGGTAAACACGACAACTGGTTTACTCGAAT
>JAZSFG010000118.1:0-1606 GCA_045532065.1 Ruminococcus sp.
CATTTCGATATCTAAAACATCAGAACGAGTTACGATACCGATATCGAGGTCCTGCTGTTCTCTTGAGAGAGTGCCGATATTCCACATAAACGGAATATTCGTAACAGACTCGATACCGCGCTCGATCCAGTCTTTGATATCGTCTTCAATCGCGTGTCTGCCAAGTACAACAAGGACTTTCTTATGACTGAGCAGAGTTCTGTTCATCGGATAGAACGCATACGGAATGAGGTCATTGTAGAACGGGTTGTTGAACAACACACTCTTTCCGTTGAGCATATCAAGTGATGAATAGAAATAGTTGTGGTCAATTTTAAAGCCTGTTTTACTGAGCACATCTATATATGAAGCAAAAGTAGCGATTTTCGGGTCCTCATCGCTTTCAAGTTCTTGTACTATATCATCGGTTGTAACATCGTACGCAAGAGCGTTGTTGATACTTGTGTTCTCGCTCAAAAGCTTGTCCGAGAAAATAGAACGTAAGAACTTTCGCAGTAATGAGTAGTTAACAGTTTTATACGCGTCTTCATCTTCACCGAGAATATCATTTGTATATTCGCGTGCGGTGATACCATCAAGGTAGAAGTAAACTTCGCCTAAAATAATAATACCGAACACAGGATAGAAAACGTTTGTAATGAACTTGTCATAATAGAGCCAACGGCTGATTATTGTAAGCACAGATGAGAAAATAACTGCGATGATGTAGAAATACTTCAGGAAGCTACGAGCCTGAACGTAATTTTCTTTTAAACACCATACGTCTTTTTCAACGAAGAAGTCATAAAAATGACTTGCAACCTGTGTGTGAATTTCGCCGTCTTTCTTAACTTTCTTAGCCATAATGATAATGGCGATTTTCTTAACAATAAGATAAACCGCAATAATAAGCGCATTTGTGATAAAGAAAATCCAGAAATTAAGGTTAAGTCCGTCCAAAAACGACTTGATGTAACTGCCGATAATATACACAATTTCCTGTAATTGTGGCGGCAGGAAATCGACACCTGCTAAAGAGATAATCCATTTCGGAATGTTCTTTATGAATCTCAGTATCCAGGTGTTTAATTTGTTCATCATAATAAGTGCAAAAACTGAATAGAGAATGGCTACAACAGGCATCAAAAACTGCTTGCTGCGCTGTGTTTTTACTATATTCACTTTCGCACACACAAAGCATAAAACGATAAAAGGAACTATCGCTAACAAGATTTTAATTATATTAAAAATCGTTTCCAGAAAAGGATTAATCATATAGCTCCTCCCTCGTCAGTAATACTTTGTTGACATAGTCAACAGGTGCTACAATCTCGTAGCCGTGCTGTAAAAATTCAATTCTCTTATTCGCACAGATACTCGGCATCTCATATTCGTAGTCTTTAAGAATAGTGAAATCGTGGTAGTACGGTTCACTTTCCTTCAAATCAACATTGTTGAAATCAACATACTTAATGAACATCGAGCTGACACCTTCGATGTGTTCTCTCACGCGTATTTTGTGGAACTTGATCACACGCTTCATACGTGTAACAGCGGAGTCTCTGTTCTGTAATACAGAGTTATCACGCATTACGTTGCACGCAGAGCTCAGATACTTCGAGAACTG
>JAZSFG010000181.1:0-2904 GCA_045532065.1 Ruminococcus sp.
ATTAAACGCACAGAGCTGTATAATGTCGTATTTGTAGACAGGGAAGAGAAGAATCCGTGCTCGCTGTGTGCGAGAATGAGAAGAGGCATCCTCCACGATATGGCAAAAGAGTACGGATGCAACAAAATAGCTCTCGGTCACCACAAAGATGATGCTGTCGAAACTTTTCTGATGAATCTGCTCCAAGGCGGTACTATCGGATGTTTTTCGCCCGTCACATACCTTTCGAACAAAGACATCACGATGATTCGCCCTCTTATTGCACTCGATGAAACAGACGTCGAAAACGCTTGTAAAAGAAACTCACTTCCTGTAACAAAAAGCAACTGTCCTGTTGATAAAACAACCGTAAGAGAAGAAACAAAGAAGCTTGTGAAAAATCTCGAGCGAAATTACCCTGCACTTAAAAATAAAATCATCAACGCAATGAAAAAAGATAATATCAGTAAATGGTAAAAGACAGACTCACAAAGAGCCTGTCTTTTTGTTTTATCTCTTATTAAGTAATTTCACAACTCGCGAACGGTTGTACCTCTGCATAATAACAAACATCATATCGAAGAGCGCTGACAAAATTGATGTGATAACAAACACCGCCCATGCACCAAATGGGATTGTCGCAAAAATCGGCAGAAAACTCAGCACAACAATAACCTCGTGCACCAGCTCTGCCTGACACATCGCCTGTGCGATTTCATCCCACGTATGTATCTTATTGTCAAACAGACTCATGTCATACGTCGGCATAAAGCCTTTCCACTTTTTGACTTTCAACCTATTGTAGATATGAAACTCTTTTTTACGCACTCTAAACCAAAAAGAGTTGTAATCAGCGTGATTATGCATTATCAGATTCAGCACAAAACCGACCACAAGACGCATTATAAAATGATATGCTATCGTACCAAAAGTAATAGCAAAAGTCAGAGAAACTTCCCACTCTTTATAGTAGTATAACACCGAGCACAAAACAGTAAGCAAAAAGCTCACTATAGCTACTGCTTTTATTTTCTTCGCCATTGTAACACCTAATTCTAATTTTTCTTATAAAACACAAGCGTCATTTTATCATTAATCACAATCGTTTTACCTGTAGTTTTGTAACCCATTTTTTCGTACAGATAACAATTGCCTTTTTCCTGTAGTATTGTTTCGAGCTCCCAGTTTTCACTTCCGTGCAGATTTTCTGCTAACTCCATCGCTTTCTGCGCATAACCTTTTCCTCGGTGCTCTTTTATGATGAAAATAGGGGAGATGCGTTTTGGCTCGTCGTTATTATAATCAACAACTCTAATCGCACCTACTTTCACACCATCTGATACAATATAGTAGTAATATGTAAAATCCTGATTAAGTCTCATAATGATTTTATCGAGTGGCTCAGTCGCAGGGCTTGTATCTGTGTCCTGATATTTTTCATATAAGTCACAAAAAGCTTTGGTCTGCATTTTCCATAACTTTTCAGCTTCTGAAATATCTATTCTGATTAATTCTATACCCATAACTATACCTCCACTTTACAGCCTTTGTATAAACGCAGTTTTATCATCGCAATTATAGCCTGCTTTTTTGTAAAAACTCAGTGTACTTTCGCTTTTCGAGCTTGTCATTAACATGATTTTATAACAATTTGATTTTTGTGCCAGCTCTTTTGCATAAGCAAGGCAAGCAGACGCAAAACCTTTTCCTCTGTAATTGCTATGAGTAACCACATTTTCAATAATAGCGTATGGTCTAACGCTTCTTGTTAAATTCGGGATAATCACACACACGCAGGAAGAAACTATTTTTCCGTCCTCTTCACAAACTATAATATGATGATTTTTATCATTAAAAATCGTATCCCAAGTTTCTTTAAGATGTTCAGTATTTTCAGGAATATCCGATTCATGCAAATGAGTATATAGCTTCAGTAATTCATCCAATTCGTTGTTCTTTATTTCTCTAATCATTTTATCAACTCCATTTACAACTATATTACCACTATACATTCATTGTTGCAAACAAAAATCCCCGAACAAAATGTTCGGGGAAATTGATAGACAATATGAAATTATCTCTTACTAAACTGTGGTGCTCTTCTAGCTGCTTTGAGACCGTATTTCTTACGCTCTTTCATACGTGGGTCACGTGTGAGGAAGCCAGCCTTCTTGAGTGTAGCTCTGAGGGACTCAGAATCGTACTGAAGAAGTGCTCTTGAAATACCGTGACGGATAGCGCCAGCCTGACCTGTAACCCCGCCACCAGCAACTCTACATACAACGTCAAACTTCTCGCCTGTCTCTGTTAAAGCAAGAGGCTGTCTAACGATGAGCTTTAATGTCTCAAGACCGAAATAATCGTCGATATCTCTGTCGTTGATTGTGATTTTACCTGTACCCTGATAGAGTCTTACTCTAGCAACAGAAGACTTTCTTCTGCCTGTACCGTAAAAGTATGGTGCCTTATCGTACATTTAAACTGCCTCCTTTCTTACATTTCGAACATCTCAGGCTTCTGAGCCTCGTGGATGTGCTCTGAACCTGCGAAAAGTCTTAATCTGAGCATAGCTGCTCTGCCGATTGTGTTTGATGGAATCATACCCTTAACTGCGAGCTCCATAGCCTTTTCAGGACGTGTAGCCATGAGTGTTGAGTAAACTGTTTCCTTCATGTGGCCGACATAACCTGTATGACGGTACCACTTTTTCTGCTCGAGTTTCTTACCTGTAAGAACAGCGTCTTTGCAGTTGATGATGATAACGTGGTCGCCGCAATCAACGTGAGGTACAAATGTTGGCTTGTGCTTACCTCTGAGAATGTGAGCAGCCTTAGCAGCTACACGACCGAGTGACTTGCCCTCAGCGTCTAATATATACCATGAACGGCTTACTTCTTGTGCCTTTGGCATAGTAGTTGACATAAT
>JAZSFG010000096.1:0-9085 GCA_045532065.1 Ruminococcus sp.
ATAGAAAGCATTTTTCGCTTACGCATTTTCGGCTCGTTCAGACCATTTGCGAGCGACACAGAAAACGCATCCATCGCAAGTCCTACTCCGAGCAAAATGTTATTGAAAAAGAACATAAAATTATACGTCATACTGACCTCACAAATATAAATGTATCCGAAAAATGCAACAAAACTCCCGCTTGTTCGTAGAGATTCGACTGCAAAGTGCATTATACATCAATTTTCACTTCACGACAAGGTCAGTTTTTGTAATTTTTTTGTAATAATTATATTGCAGTTTCTAAGATATTGTGTTATCATTATGGTAATTATAATGTGTAATTATGATTATTTTTTCAGATATTAAATATAAACTCGAAAGGAGTTTTGAATTATGTGCGGAATTTGCGGTTTTACCGGTCAGATTGAACAGCGCGAAAATACTATTCAGGCTATGACCGAGGTCATCACTCACAGAGGACCTGACTCTAGCGGTTTTTTTGCTGACGACTACATTTCGATGGGTTTTCGACGACTCAGTATCATCGACCTTGAGGACGGTGACCAGCCGATTGAGAACGAGGACCACACTTTAGTCCTCACTTTCAACGGTGAAATCTACAACTACAGACAGCTCAAAAAGGAACTCGAGGAATACGGCCACGTATTCACTACTTCTACTGACAGCGAGGTGCTTCTGCACGCGTTTGAGCAGTGGGACGAGGAAATGTTCGAGCACCTTCGAGGTATGTTTGCTTTTGCTATCTACAACAAGGAAACAAAGGCTCTCTTCTTAGCTCGCGACTTCTTCGGTATAAAGCCACTCCACTACACTATGATTGGCGACAACTTCTGTTACGCTTCAGAAATCAAGAGCATTTTAGAGCATCCTGAATTTGTAAAAGAGTTTAACGAAAAGGCTTTAGACCACTATCTTTCATTCCAGTACTGCCCACAGCCTCTCACATTCTTTAAGGATGTATACTGCTTGCTTCCTGGACACTTTATGTGGTTTAGAGACGGTGTTGTTGAAACACAGCGCTACTTCGAAGCAAAATTTAAACCTGATGAGGATATGACTGAAGACGAGGCTGTCGACAAGATTGAGGCTGTTTTCGAAAACTCTGTCAACGCTCACAAAATCGCTGACGTTGAGGTTGGTTGCTTCCTCTCATCAGGCGTTGACTCAAGCTATGTTTCAACATACTTTAAAGACCAGAAAACATTCACCGTAGGCTTTGACTTCGGCGAAAGATACAACGAAATCAATTGGGCTGAAAATCTCTCAAAAGAGCTCGGTGTTGAACACCACACAAAGCTCATTTCATCTGAAGAATTCTGGGCTGCTGTGCCAAAGGTACAATACCACATGGACCAGCCACTTGCTGACCCTTCTTGTATCGCTCTTTACTTTGTTGCAAAGCTCGCAAGCGAATATGTAAAGGTTGTTTTATCCGGCGAGGGCGCTGACGAATTATTCGGCGGTTACACCTGCTACAACGACCCACGTGTATTCAAAGTTTATCAGAAAGTTGTTCCATACTGCATCCGTAGAGCTATCGGCGCTGTGTGCAAAAAGCTCCCTGACATCAAAGGCAGAGACTATCTTATCCGTGCAACACATCCGCTCGAGAAACGCTTCATCGGTAACGCATATATGTATGATATGAAGCAGAAGAAGGCAATTCTCAAGAATCCTGCTCTTGCTACTGACCCGACAAAACTCGTAAGACGTCACTACACACGTGCAAGACGCTACGACGATGTCACTAAGATGCAGTATCTCGACATCAATATGTGGATGGTAGGCGATATCCTTTTAAAAGCTGACCGTATGAGTATGGCAAACTCTTTAGAGCTTCGTGTACCTTTCCTCGACAAGGAAGTGTTCTCTGTTGCTTCTACTATCCCTACTCACCTACGCGTTAACAAGCACAACACAAAGTACGCTATGCGTCAGGCAGCGCTCAGACATCTGCCACAGGCAACAGCCGAAAAAGAAAAACTCGGCTTCCCTGTACCAACACGTGTATGGCTTCGAGATGAACACTACTACTCAGTTGTAAGAACTATGTTCACTTCTCCTACAGCGGAGAAATTCTTCAACACTAACGTGCTCATCGACTTCTTAGACGAGCACTTCATCGAAAAAGAAGACAACTCACGTAAAATCTGGACTATCTACGTATTCCTTGTGTGGTATCAAATCTACTTTGGTGCTGTTGATGAAACTATCGAGGACACCTACGAGCCAAAGGCTC
Source organism: Ruminococcus sp. (assembly GCA_045532065.1). Taxonomy (GTDB): domain Bacteria; phylum Bacillota; class Clostridia; order Oscillospirales; family Acutalibacteraceae; genus Ruminococcoides. The sequence continues at coordinate 2,243 of JAZSFG010000096.1, forward strand.
AGGATCCGTCACAGTCACCGTTTGAGGACGGAGAAGACTACGATGGCAACGTAGTAATAAACGAAGACGACGATACTTTCGACGACGATGCTACTGACGGAAAAACAAAGGTTTTCCGCACTATCGACGAAACAACAGTCAAGAACGCAGAAAAACCGGAAAATGAAGAAAACTTCGAAGAGATTTTCTCAGCGTCTGAACCAAAAACCGCAACTCACGTTAACATCCCTGTGGATGAAGCTGTCGAGGAAGCAGAAGTTGTGTTCGAGGGTGACGAAGATATGAAAGTTGTCGACGACACAAAGGTTAAACCTTCATTCAAGCCTGTACTTGATAACCACGACGATTTCTTCGCAAATCTTAAAAATCAGCTCCGCGACACAGACGTAACCGAACTTGAAAACGAAGTTGAGGTAGATGTAGCCGACGAGGCTGAAGAAGAATAAATAATATTAAGAGCCCGTATCTTTTGATACAGGCTCTTTTTTATGTTTTTTTAAGCGAAATATATAGTAAATGCCACAACATTTTTGAAACAACAGGATACTCAGAGTCGAAGGCTGACGGCGGTAGTGGGTTTGCTCCTTTTCCGATTTCGAGCGTAAACGCAGGACGGCGGAAATTCTCGATAAACCAGTCTTTGAATCCTCCGCCAACCGCCACGCCCTGTGGATGCGATACCTCGTATCCAGACAGTCGCGAAAGCTCCTTAGCAATATCCAAGCTGTTACTCGGAGTATTTTCTCCATAGTCGTAGTAAATCTCACGTCCCTGAGTATGCAAAGCGCACGCGATTTTATAATTATTCTGTCGACACAGCTCGCACAACGCAGCACTTTCCCTTTCGCTTTCGGGGTATTCTCCGCCATAACGGGTTGGCGATGGCGCGACTATGCCGATGCGTCTCTCGTTTTCTTTAACCTTTTTGAAGCCCGCATCAAAGTTATGGTTGATGTCGATGCCTCTTGCGTTTGCCTGCCATTTTTTGTGGGGAAGACCCGATTTTATCAGGCACTCGCTAACAAATTCCGAGCGTAGGCCCGCGGTTTGCACTCCGTTTACGCTTATTTCAACCCCATCGGGATTTACCATAGGCACAATAGTCATACCTGCTCGCATTATTCTATCATGAAGCATCGGCTCGTTTTCGATACGCTGTGCTACTTCATCCAGAAACCTGTACAACATCATCGCTGTTATCCGCTCCATACCGTGAAATGCACCGCACAGCAAAAGCGAACTTTTTTGACCTATCGTATATGCTATGATTTTTCTGGAAAGCTTGGTTTTTCCTATCACAAAACGCCTTACAAAACTGTATTTATGCAAAATTTCTTTTTCAAGCTCGACGCATTTTTTAACATCACATTCGTTACAACCCAAATCACTCACCCCTGTTGCATTATAACCCTTTTTGTTTTATAATTAATGTATATTATTTTCAGGAGTAATTATGCAGATTTTCAACCGTATTGAAAAAACTGAATACAACACCTCCGTTGCACTCGGATTTTTCGATGGAGTGCATATTGGTCATCGTAGCGTTATCAGCAACGCTGTTGTCGAGGCTGACGAAAATATCAAATCTGTCGTCGTAACCTTTCAGGAAAGCCCGCACACTACTCTAACGGGTGCAAAAAAACCGCTACTTACTACTAACGAGAAGAAATTCAAGCTGTTTGAGCAACTCGGTGTGGATATTGTGTATTGCATTGATTTCAACGACATCAAAGATATGACCGCACAGGAATTTGTTGATGACATACTATGCGACAAGCTCCACGCCCTTTACGTAACAACAGGTTTTAATTATCGTTTCTCAAAAGGCGGAAAAGCAGACACGAGCGACTTGAAGAAGCTGTGTGCTCAAAAGGGAATCGCTGTTTACACGTGCCTGCCGGTTATGCACGGTCGCGATACTGTTTCGTCGTCGAGAATCCGCGAATGTATCAAAAACGGCGATGTAGAAAGTGCAAATAGTATGCTCGGGTACAATTTCTCTATTTCGGGCACGGTAGTACAGGGAAACCACATCGGTACAAAAATAGAAACACCTACTATCAACCAGCCGCTAAACGACGCGCTTGTAGTCCCGCGCCACGGCGTTTACGCGAGTCGTGTGATAATCAATAACCACTCGTATATGGGAGCAACAAATATAGGCACTCACCCGACTGTCGGCGGTAAAGAGGTGCTGTGCGAAACACATCTGCTCAACTTTGATGGTACTAATTTGTACAATAAAAAGGTAAGTGTTCAGCTTTTGCGCTTCATTAGAGAAGAAAAGAAATTTGACAGCATAAACGCACTGAAAAAACAAATAGAACTCGACAAATCAGAAGTCCTGACGTATCATAAAAAATAAGCACGGAAACCTTATTAAAGGCTCCGTGCTTTTCTTTTTCTTATTCTGTTACTAAAAATTCCTGCACAATTTCCTCTTGCATAAATTTTACAATATCGAGGTCATTAGAGGTTGCTATCCACAGTTTCATATACTGTGACACAAAGGTGGACAGCGGAAGTTTTATGATACCGTAATGCGAAAACACGTTTGTGCTCTCATAATCTGCACTTAAATTACAGCTAAGTATGAAAACAGGGATGTTTCCGGCTTTTGCTCTTTCGCAGAATGCGCCCAGCGCTCCGTCTAAGGTATTAATTGTACCCGAGTGATATGGTCTTATCAACACCGCTTTAACATCACTTAAATCGTAGTTGAACGAATCACCCGGAATACTGCTGATAACAAGTATACCTGTCTTCTCACAAAACTTATACGTAGCTAAACTATCGTCAATTCTGGTCGGAACAAAGTTTTCATTTAAGAAAACCCGTGAGTCTTCATAATACGCAAACTCCTGATCGCCGATACTGTACACCTCGTCGGTGTTTTCCATATGTGTGTACAATCGTGTCGGGATATTAATTCGGGTTTTGTTTTCCGCTGTATTCTTATACGAAACAAACACACCGTTACTTAATTTCGAGTTGATGAACTTAACCGCGGCCTCGAAGTTCTTGTGGCCGTTGCTTTTTTTGTTGTCGAGTGGATAGTTAGCCGACACTATAACAACAGGCTTATCGGCATTTTTAAAACTATACGCAAGTGCGCAGGCGGTATACTGAAGTGTGTCTGTGCCGTGAGTGACAATTATGCCGTCGTAGTCTTTTTTCAGACTTTCAGCTACACAGTCAATCAAGAGATTGAGGTGTTTTGCGCTCAGATTTTCGCTGAGTATGCTATACGGTGACACAATTTCGAAGTTTGTCTCTATGTCAGAGTTGTTTTCTTTGTAACTTTGAAGGAGAGAATAGGTTTTACTATTATCAAGCGCAGTGTATTCCATATTCGTTGTGCTACCGATAGTACCACCGGTTATTACCACCAATATATTCATTTAGGTTTGCTCCTTTTTGGCTTCTCCCAATATTATTTCTATGTTAACCGAAAAAATACAGTACGACTTTTCATTACTATTCTATGACAATCAGCTTATAAATTCAAGTGTGAACTTTTGTTCATAAAAATACACAGTAGCGAAAATTTTAAAAAAATTGTATTAATTTTTCAAGGAAATTGCATAAAAGTATGCAATTTTTTCGGTTTTTTCCCTATAAGTGGGAGGGATATTTATGATTTCAATTAATTCGGGAAAATTATGCATTCCCGAAAACGAACGTTTCATCGGCTTTGCCGGTGATAATCTTCACTCTACCAAGCAGTTTTTGGTTAATAATATTGCTGACGAAAACTGCATCTACAGACTGTACCTTGAGTTTGACGATGGTACAGTAAACTACTTTGTACTCGACAGCAAAGTAGAAAACGGCTCGACAATTTTAATATGGAATGTTCTTGAGGAACATTTATTCAAAAGCGGTATAGTTAAAGCACAGATAAAATCAATATCAGAAAGCGGTAAATCATACCACACTTCTTGGGATTACTTTCTAATAGCTCCAACAACAGAATTTTCAGGAGAGTTCACTAACAACGAAAACTCCGAATTTTTGCGTTATGAAAAGGAGCTTAACGAAATTTATGAAAAGATAAGCAATTATGACCTCAGTAATTTTGTTACGAGGAATACGATAATCGCAGGTCTCACTTTGAAAGATAACATTTCAGCGAAAGAACTTCAGACAGCGCTGAATACTTATCCGATACTACACACGTCTTCATTATCAACAGCACAGGCGAATGTCGGTCAGATGGCTTGTCTGACTACTTATGACGGTAAAACATACTCTCGTACATTCCATTATTGCTATGGAAAAAACAGCAACGGAGAGCTTATGTGGGAACAGGTAGGCGCGTCTGCATTAAATGATGAACAAATCACTTTATCTATTGAAAAATATCTTGAAGAAAACCCTCTTCCGGGTGGTGGCGAAGCCGGCAAGTCAGCTTACGAAATCGCACTTACTAACGGATTTGAAGGCACAGAAGAAGAATGGCTCGAAAGTTTAAAAGGCGAAGACGGTGAAAACGGCGAGGACGGTTACTCTCCAAAAATCACAGTTTCTCAGTTTGATGGAGGTCACCGACTACAGATTGCACACACCGAAAACACACTCGAAGCTGTAATCATTAAAGATGGCGAAAAAGGTGACAAGGGTGAAAAAGGCGATACAGGTGCAGACGGTTACACTCCTGTTTTAGGCATTGACTACTTCACAGAAAGCGACAAAGCTGAAATTGTTCAGGCTGTTATCGAGTCGCTCGGCGGCAATCCTGTGTTCGGATATGTTGACGAAAACAACAACATTATCATATCGGGCAACCTAGCAGACGAAACTTATCTTGTTAAGTACGAGATGGAAGACGGTACAACAGTTGATATAGGTGAACTCGTTCTTGAAGAAGAAGTTGTAATCGTTAATCAAATTCCATTATCTACAGACACAGACGGTACTATTTACAATGACATTGGTTATAAAACCGACACGAGAATTAACAGTAGTGGTATCGCAGTAGATGCAACAGGTGTAAGTGTTACAGGCTTCATTCCTGCTAAAAAAGGCGACAAAGTATATATGAAGGGTATGTATGTTGATGAAGCCAGCGGATACACAAGATTAGCTATTTACGATACAAACAAGGGTGTAGTAAATCTCAACATATTCCCGACAAATTACACTAACGAAGGAAACGATATTTACAGCTATACCATTTCCGAAGAAAACTCGGCGTATATTCGTTTAGGTGTTAAAAAGACAATGAACGGCAGCGAAGTTGTAACCATCAATCAGCCGATTTCGTAAGGTGGTGTTGTTTTGTCATACAAGTATGAACACTTTATTCCCGAAAACACAGCACTGAAAAATGCTGAAAAAATCGGTGTATATGACGCAAATAACAAAAGATTATTCGGTATACCACTTGGTACACTCGCTCCAAGAACCGATACCCCTTTATACTCTTTCGGCTTATTATCGGACTTACATATAGTCGAGCGTGATTTAGCAGATATAATCTCAACCCGCTCATCTTTGAAGTTTGATAACGCTTTGTCTTTCTTTGAAGTACAAGGGTGCGCTTTTTGTTGTCACTGTGGTGATATGACAAACATCGGTTTTTATATGGAAGGTGACAGCGTTAACCTTTATCCACATCAATTTACAGAATACAAACGCATCTGCGACTTACACCCTGATTTACCTGTATATGGGGTGTGTGGAAATCACGACAGTTATGTGAATCCTGTTACTGATACATTAACGAAGCTACAGCAGCACACGGGGCACGGGTTGTACTATTCCGTCAATTATAATAACGATGTGTTTTTCTTTATAGGACAGCCGAAAGCGACAGAACCGATGAATGTTGAACAATTACAGTGGCTTTACGAACAGCTTGAAGCTAACAGAAATAAAAGGTGTTTTGTTTTTGTTCACCCGTTTCTGAGTGATGATAGCGGTAATGCCCTGTCAGTTTACGGTAATAAGATATTCGACTGGTGGGAACACACTCCTGTATTTAAAAATCTGATGTCGCACTACAAAAATACAATTTTGTTTCACGGACATTCGCATTTAACATTCTCACATCAAGTGGTTGAAAAGTCAGCTAACTACACAGATAAAAACGGCTTTAAATCTGTTCACGTACCGTCTTGTGCTAATCCGATGGAAATAGTAAACGGAGAAAGAGTTAATTCAACACATCAGAGTCTTGGCTATATAGTTGACGTATACGATGATTCTGTCGTCTTAAAAGCGGTGGATTTTGGAGAAGTTAAAAACAATACTATGATAGACCCTAAATGGATACCGATTGCAACTTACAGATTAGACACTACCATACAAACTATCGAAGCTGACAGCTTTGACGATGATACGAATTTGCTGTTCTGAAAAGATAAAACCATCTGAATAAGTTAACTGATATCGACAAAAAAAGCCTGCTTATCAAAAGATAAGCAGGCTTTTAATTATAGTGTTTACTTTTCAATATAGAACATTCGAAGAATCAGTTTCTGGAGCTCTTCTTCGTCAACATAAAACTCTACATATTCTTCGGTGAGTACGTTCTCTCCCGCAGGAGTAACGATCTCACGCAAAGTATAATCTGCGTAGCGATTAAGCATAGCACTCATAGAATTTATGGAGCAATCAGATACAATATATGGCGAAACTTTCTCATAAGCCTCCAACACAAAGGTATCACTTTCTTTAACTTTTGCGTTAAAGGCGGAAACAAAGTTTTCCATATACTCTTTATGACGGTCCATTCTAGAGATATTGAGCTCATCCGAAACACCCTTTCGTGTCTGGACGAAAGACAACGCCTGCTCACCATTTAAAGTAACTTCACCCATAGGGATAGAGCCGTCAACC
>JAZSFG010000152.1:0-7851 GCA_045532065.1 Ruminococcus sp.
ACTGCTCACTAGACACAGGTTTTGTGTGGTCAGACCTCTTAACAAACTTCGAGAGAATCTCCGACCACTGTTCAAATATCGTTGGTGCGGTTGTTGACTTTGAGCACAATGACCTGAATACTCACAAGGCGTTGAGAAATATCAGACGTAGTGGGGAAGACTTTAACGAGTTTTATAGTGATTACAGCAAAAAATATCAGCTTGTTAAGTAATTGAAAATTGAAATAAAAAACACGGTGTAGTTTATTGCTACACCGTGTTTTTTTATATAATTTTTTCCATACAGATTTTCTGTGGGATAAGACCCTGCGCTTCGTAAAAACGTAACGCCGATGGATTACAACTCCATACATTAAGTGTTAAGTTGTAGCATCCACTGTCTTTTGCAAGTTTAAGCGCTGCTTCGTACAGCTCTTTTCCGATATGTTTACCCCTGAGCTTTTCGTCGACACAGAGGTCATCAATGTACAAAGTCTTAATGTCAGTAAGAACGGAATTATCTTTGTGCTGCTGAAAAACACAGAAACAATACCCCATAACATCGTCGCACTCGTCAGTGCTCACTAAAATCGGACGGCTCTCATCACAGAGTAACTCTATGAGCTCTTCTTTTGAATATTTAGTACCGATTTTGAATATATCAGGTCTGCCATTGTGGTGAACGAGGTCGACCTGCGACAAAAGGTCGAGGATTTTCTCTATGTCCTTTTCTTTTGCGAATCTTATCATTTTCAGCCTCATTTCTTGTCAAACAAAGCACGACGCTCTGTTGAATGACGCATCATCTCACGCATCGAGTTAACGTCTTCGTTTTCAAGCATTGTTTTAAGCTCAGAAAACTTGTCAATAAACATCTGCATCTGCTGAAGAAGTACGTCTTTGTTTGCTATAAACAGCTCACTCCACATAAGGTCGTTTATGCGAGCGATACGGGTAAGGTCTCTAAATGAGTCGCCTGTGAATTTCTCCATATCTTCCTTGTCGTTACAAGTCATCAGCGTAATCGCTATACAGTGAGTGAGCTGAGAGAGAAAGCCAATCATCTCGTCGTGCTCTTCAGGGGAGAGAGTAGTAACATTCGAAAAGCCTAAAAGTCTACCGAGCTCTATACAGGTATCTATAGCTTTCTGAGTGTTATTGCTAGTTGGAGTTACGATATAATTTGCGCCGATAAACATTTTATCAGTACTGTTTTCTACTCCTGATACTTCTAGTCCTGCCATCGGGTGAGCCGCGATGAACTCGACATCAAGGCGAAGCATATCCTGAATTTTATAGACAATACTACGCTTCACACCTGTTACGTCGGTAATCAACGCACCGCTTTTTAAAAGCGACTGATTCTCCTCAATCCACTGTACGAATATGTGAGGATAAAGAGCGAAAATTACAAGGTCAGCTTCTTTGATAATTCTTTCGTCAAGTTCAGTTGTACCTTCATCTATAATGTTTTCTTTAAGTGCATAGTTGATTGAACTTCTATCTTTTGTGATAGCGCTTATGTGGAATCCAAAGCGCTTTAGTGCTCTCGCATAGCTACCGCCTAGAAGTCCAAGACCTACAATAAGTATTTTTTTACTTGTGTCAACTATCATGTAAAATTACCTCTGCATTGAGTTGTTTTATATCCCTAAAAAACGACGGATAACTTTTTCTGACGGCTTCTACACCGTCGATTACACCGCTTGTTTTTGTCAGAATAATAGACATTGCCATAACAATACGGTGGTCGTTGTGTGAGTTTAAAATCTCGCCTTTGTATGAGAGTTCCTGTTTTGGTACAGTTATGGTGTTTTCGCCGAAAACAAGTCCACCGCCGAGCTTTTTAAGCTCTTTATGCATAGCGGCTCCTCGGTCACTCTCCTTAGCTTTAAGCCTGTCTGTTCCTGTAAAAGTCGCACCGTTCTTCAGTGCGGCAAGCGCAAACAGTACGGGACCTAAATCAGGGCAATCGGAAATATCAATGGTCGGTGTTCCTCTTGAAATAGCATCGAAACACTCAGCGTAAACTTTGTCACCCTGCAGACTGTCGGGATTGAGATTTTCTACTTTTACATCAGAGCCAATATAATTAAACGCCGAAAGAAACGCAGCGTTTGAATAATCTCCCTCAATCATTCCTGAAAAAGCGTGCAGTTTTGACGCTTTGATTTTGATTTTGTATTCGTCTGTAAACTTAATGTCAGCGCCGAAAGACTTAAGCGCAGATATAGTGAGATTAACATACGACTTGCTCTCAAAAGGAGGTGTTATCTCAATCGATGAGTCTTCGCCAAGATGAACAAGCGCAAAAATCAGCCCTGTAATAAACTGACTGCTGATGTCGCCTCGCACTTTATATGTTCCGCTTTTGAGCTTTCCGCAAAGTGTGAGTGAGTTTTTATCTTTATTAAAAGTAAAGCCGTTGTCAGAACAAAGAGTCTCATAAACGCTGAGCGGTCTTTCGAAAAGTCGCTCGCTACCGCGTAGCGTAACAGTCTTTGAAAGACACAAAGCCAGCGGTATAAAAAAACGAAGTGTGCTTCCGCTTTCTCTGCACTCTAAAACAGGATTTTCACATTTCATAAACCCGCTAGGCTCAATAATAACAGTGTCTTTATCGTTTTTTATATCAGCACCCAACGCTCTCAAACAATCGATACTCGCTAAAATATCCTCGCTGTATTCAACGCCTGAAAGGGTACAATTTTCTCCTGATAAAGCAGCACCGATAAGGTATCTATGCGCCATGCTCTTTGATGGCGGAGCGGATACTATACCCTGTAGGGTGCTTCGCTTGAATGTTGCTAACATATCATTGGTCCTCTGCTAAAAAATCTATCGCTTCGAGATATCCGTCGGTGCCTTTGCCTGTAATAGTTTTCACGCACGCAAGTCTTACGTAGCTAATCTGGCGAAAATCTTCTCGCTCTTCCACTTTCGAAATATGAACCTCGACAGTAGGAATACTAACCGCTTTTAGTGCATCAAGTAACGCAATACTTGTGTGAGTATATGCACCAGGGTTGATAACGATTCCCTGAGCTGTACCATAAGCTCTCTGGATTTCGTCAACGAGTGCACCCTCGTGGTTTGATTGAAACAGTTCGACCTCGATATTCTTACTCTTACAATGAGCCTTGATTTTCTCAACAAGGTCAGCGTATGTTTCTTTTCCGTAGTGGTCAGGTTCTCTTACGCCGAGCATATTCAGGTTAGGACCGTTTATAACAAATATCTTCACACTATCAGCTCCGTTCGTTTAGCTAAAATGTACTGCGCTTCATCAGAAGGTGTTTTCATATCAGGTACGACTACATCTGCAGTTTCTTTATATATATCTATTCTGTCGTTGTATAGTTTTGTAAGTTTCTCTTTCGAGTTTGACAGCGGTCTGTCGTCTGTTGCACAAAGACGCTCAAGTTTAGCGTTCAAAAAGTACAGCTTGCCGTTTTGTTTGAGAGCTCTCACGTTTTCGGCTCTTAATACAGCACCGCCACCTGTAGCAATAATCCTGCCGCTTTTTGAGGAGACCTCACGTATCACCTGCGACTCCAGATCGCGGAAATATGCTTCGCCTTTTGTGTCTATAAGCTCTTTTATTGTAGTACCACATCGTTTTTCAATTTCCTCGTCGGTGTCGATAAATTCAAAGCCGTCGATTTTGAGTAGTTTACCTACTGTACTTTTACCGCTCGACGGCATTCCCGTGAGAACAATGTTTTCTTTGAGATTTATAATCTTCTCGAACACATTATCAGTAACGCTTTTTTCGATTTCAGTATCGAGGAATTTCTCAACCGCTACGACCGCCTGCATAACGAGCATATAAAGTCCGCCCTCAGCTTTTATTCCTAGTGACTTTGCGTCGAGCACGAGGTTTGTGTACAGCGGATTATACACCGCATCAACAACTCCCTCTAAAGAAGAAAAAGGGGTAATATCGATCGGTTTTGAAACGCTATCCGGATACATACCCGACGGAGTTGTGTTGATGATAATTTGCGCATCAGAATGAATACTGCACGCTTCATCATAGGTGATACAGTTATCGTTTTTTCTTCTACTGACTTTGAGCACCTCACGTGCTCCCATATCATCAGCGACAACATTTGCGGTTTTGCTAGTACCTCCTGTGCCTAGTATAAGCACCTTTTTATCCTTAAGGTCTAGTCCTAAGCGTTTAATAAGTGCTTTCATACCATAGTAATCGGTATTATAGCCGTAGAGTTTGCCATCGCGATTCACTACTGTGTTTACTGCACCGATTTTCTGTGCTGTTTCACTAATACAATCGAGATAGGGGATAACCGTCTGTTTATATGGAATTGTTACGTTTATTGCTTTGAAATCCTTTTTCTCAAAAAAAGGATGTATATCCTGCTCATCAAGCTCGATGAGCTCATATTCGTAGTCGGCAAGGCTTTTATGAATCTCTTTTGAAAAACTGTGAGTCAGTTTCTTGCCGATACATCCGTATTTATCCATTTATATACCTGCTTTTTAAATTATTTCAGAAAGTCGGTGCCAAAACGCATAGCAAGCAAATCGCACATCACGATTGCAGTAGCTGCGTCCTGTACAACTCTTGCTCTGTGAACAATAGCTGGGTCGTGTCTGCCTTTTGCGTTAAGCACTGTTTCGGTCATTGACGCAAAATCTACTGTATTCTGCGGTTTAAAAATAGTCGGAGTCGGCTTAATTGCAGTGCTGAAAATTATAGGCATACCGTTTGTGATACCGCCGTTGATACCGCCATTGTTGTTAGTGGCAGTGACAACTTTTCCGTCTTCAATTTTAAACTCATCGTTTGCGATACTGCCGGTCATATCTGCTAAAGCAAAGCCTGCACCAAATTCGATACCTTTAACCGCTGGGATGGAGAACATCATATGCGAGAGCATTCCCTCTACAGTATCAAACCACGGCTCACCGATACCTGCAGACATACCGACTACAGCTGTCTCGAGTACACCGCCGACACTGTCGCCGTTTTCGGCAGCAGCTTCAATTGCTTCTTTCATTTTTTCTGATTTCACATCATCGAGTACAGCAAAGTTTTTATCGCTAAGAGTGTTAATATCGCTTAGTAAATCACTAAAATCCCTATCACAAATACCTGCACATTTTTTTACGTGAGTGCCGATAAAAATACCTTTTTGCGCAAGCGCGTATCTGCACACAGCTCCTGCAGCAACCAGTGCGGCTGTAATACGTCCGCTGAAGTGACCTCCGCCTCTTGAGTCCTGAAATCCGTGGTACTTGCACTGTGCTGTAAAATCCGCGTGTGATGGGCGAGCTGTAGTTTTCATCATCGAGTAATCCGCGCTTTTTGTATCTTTGTTTGGAATAAGAATAGTAATCGGAGTACCTGTTGTCACGTTGCTTACAACACCGCTGATGATTTTAAACGCGTCTATTTCCTTGCGCTGTGTGCTGATTTTTCCACTAGGTCTGCGCAAAGTAAGCATATCAGCGATATAATCATTGTTAATTTCAATTCCCGGTGCAAGTCCGTCAACAACTGCGCCGATATACTCTCCGTGGCTTTCTCCAAAAAGAGTTACAGCTACGCTGTTTCCAAATGTATTTTTCATATCTATCAACCTTTCAGACAGGCTTTCGCAAGCTTGATTATATCAAGACACTTCATTGACTTCATCTCAAAACTGCCTATCTTATTTACTGATGTTATTGTTACCATATCGCCATCGGCTTTCTTGTCGTGGAAAGCTGCTTTTGTGATTTCATCCCAGTTATATTGGATTTCGCGGTAAAGTCCACACTTTTTCAAAACTTTTTCGACTCTGTTTCTTATTTCTTCACCGCACATCGGGAGCATTCCGAGAGCTACACATTCACCGTGATATAAAGCTCCCTTTTCACTGCTCTCGATTCCGTGACCTATTGTGTGTCCGAAGTTTAAAATTTTGCGAAGTCCTGCTTCTTTTTCGTCTTCTTCAACAACGCACTTCTTGATATTAAGTGAACGAATGATAATCTCGTCGAGGTTGTTCTCGATGTCTTCGTTTTCGAAAATCTTAAATAGTTCTTTGTCTGAAGTAAGCGCCATTTTAACAGCTTCAGCAAGACCGTTTGAAATCTGTCTTTTTTCTAATGTGTTGAGTAATTCAGGGTCGATAAGCACCTTTTTCGGCTGATAAAAAGCACCGACGATGTTCTTTATTTTGCCGAAATTTATCGCTGTCTTTCCACCGATGGAAGAATCTATCTGTGACAGTAAAGTTGTCGGGATATTATAGAAGTCAACACCTCTCATATAGGCGGACGCCACAAACCCGCTAAGGTCACCGACAACACCTCCACCGACCGCTACTACACAGTCATTACGTGAAAAATCGTTATCGAGCATAGTCTGAAGCAATTTGCCGAATACTTCAAGGCTCTTTGATTCTTCACCCTGCTCAACGGTGCAGATAATGCTATTTTTACATTGTTTTGCGATTGTTTGTGCGTAAACTTGAGGTACTCCCGAATCGGTCACCACAAGAACACGTCTGTCTAAATTTAAAAACTCTTTTGCTTTATGAAGAACGCCACGCTCAACAACGATGTCGTAGCTATCCTTACCTAGATTCATGTTTATAGTCATATATATCCTCAAATCTCACACTTAGGAGCAAAACTTCCCGCAATTTTAAGTTGGTCACATACTTTACTTAACTCTTCAATCATTTTCTGACCGTTTTCTGTGTCTACTGCCGAGTCGAGTTCTATGTAGAAGTAGTACTGCCATGAGTGCTTCTTCATCGGTCTGCTACGAAGTGCTGTCATATTGTATCCGTGTTGACCGATAATGTTTATTGCATTTGCGAGAGAACCTGCTTCGTGTTTGACAGTCAGCATAAGAACTGTACTTGTAAGCGACGGCGATTTTGCTCTAACTTTAGAAAGAACCGCAAAACGAGTTGTGTTTTCCGAGCTTTTGTTGATGTTTGACTCTATAACCTTAAGTCCGTAAAGCTGTGCGGTCTCAACACTCGCAATAGCGCCGTAGGTTTTATCACCTTTTTCTGCGACAAACTTAGCAGCTAAGGCTGTGTTGTTCGCTTCTTCAGCCGTAAATCCTCTCATCTTAATGTAGTCGTGACACTGACTTAGTGCTTGTGGATGGCTTGTTACTTTCTTAATATCTTCTACTGTCGCACCTTCCACACCGAGAAGATTCTGGTGAATCTCGAGTTCATAAATGCCGTTGATGTGAAGATTTCCTGAGAAAATCAGGTCAAGTGTCTGACCGACTTCTCCGGCGTAGCTGTTCTCGATAGGGAGTACTGCAACGTCACTTTCGCCGTTTACTACTGAATTATATGCCGCTTTGAAATCGCTGTAGGAAACGAGATTTCCTTCTTTAAAGATTCTTCCAGCTGCTATGTGTGCAAAAGCACCTTCTACGCCGCTGTATGCGACTTTGAGTCCGCTTTGCATACGATACTGATAGTTTCGTGACACAGCCATCAGATTCTTCAGGTAATCGATGTAATATTCCTTTAATACTTCGTCATCGATTAAAGCGACATTATTCTTTATAACTTCTTCCTCTCTTTTTTCGTCAAGAATAGGAAGTCCGTACTCTTTTTTGTGTTCAAAAACGAGCTCTGACGCTCTCATTCGCTTAATGAAAAGCTCTGCCATCTGCGAGTCTACTTCGTTTATGATGCGTCTTGCTTCTTCCAGCTTGTTAGCCATATTTACTCACCTTTATCAAATTACTTACAGCTTTTCTGCGATATCGAAGATCAGTCGCTCGGTCTTTTCCCATCCGAGACAGGGGTCGGTGATCGATCTACCGAAGGTATGCTCAGATGCGCTCTGCGCTCCGTCCTCGAGGTAGCTTTCGATCATAAGGCC
>JAZSFG010000158.1:0-4883 GCA_045532065.1 Ruminococcus sp.
GTCAAACTGTGTACCAGGCTCAATTCCGTTTTCAGGAGAACCTTTTTCTTCATCATAAACCCATCCACAAACATCACAAACATACTTCATAGAAGTGTCACCTCCTGTTTCTTTTACATCTCCCATAAGTTCAGCGCACAAAGCCTCAAGCTGTGCGTTACTCTCGTCATTTAACGCTGACATAATCTTCACAGACGTTGGCACAAACTCGAGATTCTTGCATTTTGAAAGCATCTCTTTCATAACCTTTACAGCCATTGGTGCCCAGCTGCCGTTTTCGATAAACGCAACTTTCTTGTTCTGGAAATTACGCTCTGTGAGATGGTCAATAAACTGACGCATAAACGGGAATATGTCTGCGTTATATGTTGTTGTAGCGAATACGATTTTGTCGTATCTGAAAGCATCCTCAACAGCTTCTGCCATATCGACTCTCGCTAAATCGTTGAGCACAACCTTCTTTGCACCATTTTCTGATAGCATCTCAGAAAGCTTGAGCACTGCATCTTTAGTATTCCCATAAACTGAGGTATATGCAATCATAATACCCTCTTCTTCACTCTTGTACGCAGACCATGTATCGTAAAGGTCAATATAGTACGAGAGGTTCTCGTTAAGCACAGGGCCGTGGAGTGGACAGATTGTATTAATCTCTAATTTAGACGCCTTTTTAAGAAGTGACTGCACCTGCATTCCGTACTTACCAACAATACCGAAGTAGTATCTGCGAGCTTCGCACGCCCAATCTTCTTCCACATCTAGTGCGCCGAACTTACCAAAACCGTCAGCAGAGAACAACACCTTGTCCACATCGTCGTATGTCACGATAACCTCAGGCCAATGCACCATCGGAGCCGTGAGGAAAGTAAGAGTGTGGTTACCTAAAGAGAGCGTGTCGTTGTCATTAACTACAATCTGCTTGTCGGCAAAATCTGTACCAAAAAAGTTTTTCATCATATTAAACGCTTTTTGTGAAGCGACAATCTTTGCATCAGGGTATGTACTCACAAAAGCTGTGATGTTCGCAGAATGGTCAGGCTCCATGTGCTGTACTACGAGGTAGTCAGGCTGTCTATCGCCTAAGGCTTCTTTGATATTTTTGAGCCACTCATCTTTAAAATTTCTGTCGACAGAGTCCATAACAGCTATTTTTTCGTCAATAATCGCGTAGGAGTTATACGCCATACCGTTAGGCACATCGTACTGTCCTTCGAACAAATCGATTTCGTGGTCATTGACACCGATATACTTAATATCATTCGAAATAAACATAATAATCAGTCCTTTTTAGTATCTTTTCCAATTATATCACAAACTGAAATTAGACTCAATAGATAATTTTCCCATCAGATGTGATTGTATATACACTCCACGGAATGAATTTTGAGCTGTTCATAAGCGCTTGTTTTACTGCGTTTTCGATACCACCACAACAAGGCACCTGCATACGTACTACAGTCACGCTTTTTATATCATTAGAGCTTATAATCTGTGTGAGTTTTTCGCTGTAGTCACACATATCAAGTTTCGGACAACCTATGAGTGTGATTCTGTTTTTTATAAAGTCGTTGTGAAAATTACCGTATGCAAAAGCTGTACAATCGGCAGCAATCAACAAATCTGCGCCATCAAAATATGGAGCATTCACAGGAACTAATTTTATCTGTACCGGCCACTGATTAAGTCTACTTGATACAGGAGCAGAAACTACGCTCTCTTCTTTTCTTTCGAGCGTTTTGCAGTGGGTCCCCGCACAACCACAAAGAAGTTTTTTGTTCTTTTCCTCCTGTGCTTTTTTTACAGCTTGCTCATCGTAAGCAAGTGCTTCTCGTACTTCAAAAGTAATAGCACCTGTTGGACACGCAGGAAGGCAGTCGCCGAGCCCGTCGCAGTAATCATCACGCAAAAGTTTTGCTTTACCGTTTACAAGACCGATTGCACCCTCGTGACATGCGTTCACACACAAGGAGCAGCCGTTACATTTTTCTTCATCTATAGTAATTATTTTTCTGAGCATAATAGTACCTCCCGTTGACTTTGTAATTTCATTATATTATTATATTTGTATAATTTCTGTTGTTTTTACAACGAAACGAGGCTTTTTATGAAAGAATACATCGGTGTGCTGAAAAACTCTAAGCTGTTTGACGGAATAAATGAAGAGGATATCTTAGCTCTTATGGGGTGTCTCTCTGCAACAATGAAGAATTACAAAAAAGGTGAATATATTTTCCGTCAGGGCGAATATATGCCAAATTTGTGCGTTGTGGCACAAGGGTGTGTACACATTCAGTCAGACGACTACTGGGGCAACCGCACAATACTTAATGAGGTAACTGCTTGTGAAATGTTCGGCGAATCATACGCAACCAGTAAAAGCCAAACTTTAAATGACGCGGTAGCTGCGAGTGACTGCGTTGTGTTTTTCTTTGACCTAAACAAAATGATGACAGTGTGCTCTAATGCGTGCAAGTTCCACAGTCAGATTATCAAAAACCTTCTGCTCATACTGACGGATAAAAACCGCTCCCTTGTACAGAAACTGACACACATCTCAAAAAGGAGTACACGCGAAAAGCTGATTTCCTACCTCTCATCACAAGCTAAAATTCAAAGAAACAATAGCTTCACCATACCATTCAACAGACAACAACTCGCGGACTTTTTGTCTGTCGACAGAAGTGCTATGTCAAACGAGCTGTGTAAAATGCGAGATGAAGGCTTACTGGAATTTCACAAAAGTAATTTCACACTACTATAAACAAAAACGCACCCTATAGGGCTAATCCCTAAGAGTGCGTTTAGTTTTATTTAGTATATATAGCTACCGAGTTTTCGCCGTCACATTCAGAAAGCCGAACGGCAACAGCTTCATCTAAAGAAGTCGGAATGTTCTTTCCGACGAAGTTAGCTTTTATTGGCAGTTCAGAATGACCGCGGTCGATAAGCACGCATAGCTGAATACGTGACGCTCTTCCTAAATCGAGCACAGCATCGAGTGCAGCACGTGCAGTACGTCCCGTAAAAATAACATCGTCTACGAGCACAACCGTCTTACCGGTGATATCAAAATCGACCTTGGTATCAGTTAGCACAGGAGCATCGTCGGATTTTTCGCGGTCATCGCGGTAGTGGGTGATATCGAGTACGCCTACTTCGACTCTGTTTTTATCGATTTCAAAAATATTCTCGGCGAGTCTGTGAGCAAGTGGAACTCCGCGTGACTTTATACCGATAAGGCACAGGTCCTTTGTGCCTCGGTTTTTCTCAATAATCTGGTGAGCTATTCTCTTTAACACACGGTTAATATCCGATTCGTTAAGCAGCTGTGCTTTGAGGTCCATAGCGTTCTCCTTAAGTCTTATTCTACTATTGTAGAATAACACCTACACGGCTGTGTTGTCAATGAAAACAGATAAATCGTTTTTTCCTTGACAATATTCTCCTAAAAATGTACTATATAGGGTGTATGAAAAACAAATTCTGGAGGGATACTTGTGAAAAATACTGACAAGTCTATGGAAAAAATCGTTGCTTTATGTAAAGGCAGAGGTTTTGTATATCCGGGCTCTGAAATTTACGGCGGTTTAGCAAACACATGGGACTACGGCCCACTCGGTATGGAGCTCAAAAATAACATCAAAAAAGCATGGCTCAAAAAGTTTGTGCAGGAAAACAAGTACAACGTTGGTCTTGACTCTGCTATTCTTATGAATCCGCAGACATGGGTTGCATCGGGTCACTTAGGAGGATTTTCCGACCCACTTATGGACTGTAAAGACTGTAAGACTCGCCACAGAGCTGATAACCTCATCGAAGATTTCGACGGCACTAATGTTGCCGGCTGGACAAACGAGCAGATGACTGAATACATCAAAGAGAAGAACATTCCTTGTCCTAACTGTGGCAAGCAGAATTTCACAGACATCAGACAGTTCAACCTTATGTTCAAAACTTTCCAGGGCGTTACTGAAGACTCTAAGTCTGAGATTTACCTGCGTCCTGAAACAGCACAGGGTATTTTCGTAAACTTTGCTAACATTCAGCGTACAAGTCGTAAGAAAGTTCCTTTCGGTGTTGCTCAGATTGGTAAGTCTTTCAGAAACGAAATCACACCTGGTAACTTTATCTTCCGAGTTAGAGAGTTCGAGCAGATGGAGCTTGAGTTCTTCTGTAAGCCTGGTACAGACCTTGAGTGGTTTGACTACTGGAGAGCATACTGCCGTGATTGGCTCTATTCACTCGGTATGAAAGCTGAAAACTTACGTCTTCGTGACCACGACCCAGAGGAGCTTTGCTTCTACTCAAAAGCTACTACTGACTTTGAGTACCTCTTCCCATTCGGTTGGGGCGAGCTTTGGGGTATCGCAGACAGAACTGACTACGACTTAACTCAGCACCAGAACACAAGCGGTAAAAGCTTAGAGTACTTCGACCCTACTGACAACTCACGTTACATTCCATACGTTATCGAGCCATCTTTAGGCGTAGAGAGACTTTTCCTTTCTGTACTTACAGAAGCTTACGACGAAGAGGTTGTAGACGCAGAGAAGAACGATGTTCGTACAGTTTTAAGACTCCATCCGTTCCTCGCACCATTCAAGTGTGCAGTGCTCCCACTTTCAAAGAAACTTTCTGAGCAGGCTGAGGCTCTTTGCGATGAACTTTCAAAAGACTTTATGGTTGAGTACGATGACGCTGGTTCTATCGGTAAGCGTTACCGCAGACAGGACGAAATCGGTACACCGCTTTGTATCACATACGACTTCGAGTCACTCGAAGACGGCTGTGTAACAGTAAGAGATCGCGACACTATGGAGCAGGTAAGAATCAAAATCGACGAGCTCAAAGCATACATCGCTGAAAAAATCGCTTTTTAATTA
>JAZSFG010000126.1:0-4599 GCA_045532065.1 Ruminococcus sp.
TAAAGATTTTACAAAGTAAAAGCTTTGTCCTGTTATCCGCACCAAAGGTTGAGGGTACATCAAAATTGATGTACCCTTTAACTTTTATATAAATCATACAGGGCTTGAACCTTATGAAGGCGTGAAGCCGTAAAATAAACAGTCCAGCGGACTGTTTATAGGCAAGCGGTGCGAAGTCGGGCACCAAATCGTCAGATTAGGTCGACAAGCACTAAAGATTTTACAAAGTAAAAGCTTTGTCCTGTTATCCGCACCAAAGTTTGAGGGTACATCAAAATTGATGTGCCCTTTAACTTTTATATAAATCATACAGGACTTGAACTTTCCCTTGTTTTTACTTACCATCCTTATTCAAAATTTTAATTTCATTTTTCACGATAGATGACGGTTTAAAAACAGCCTTAAATAACCTGAATAAAATGCACACAGGCAATAAGTATTTGTGCTTATAAAAAAACGGATATGTGTTTTTGTAATAAGCTATCGGCGGAAACAATCGCTTAAATACATACTTCACTTTCATAAAAAAAGTGATTTTAGTATGTATTTCTCTTGTTCCTCTTACTCTGTTTTGGACGTTTATACTAAAGTCCCCGTACACACCACTGGAAATAAGATATTTAAGAAAATCAACTTCTTCCTGAGAAAACTCTGCATCAATAAATGAAACAGACATTTTTTTGCACAGGATTCTTTGGGTTTCTTCAAAATCGCTAATACCAATTTTGTCAGTTTCAGTCTTGATATATTTCCAATCCAGTATGTCCTCAAACTTATCAAGGAAAACAAGAATATCAAGAAGAGAACGTATACCGGTTCCACTAGAAGAGAAATGTTTATATTCATGAGCAAGGAGATAAATATATAAATCTTCATTACTCAAGCGATATCCGAAAACATCATTATCATCTTTAATCATTCTTTTATCGATATCACGATAATAGTCATAAAATATTTTTGACTTTTCTTTCAGAAACAGACTATGGTGAAGTTCAAAGTTGTATACCGGTTCTTTCTCGTATACATCGTGCTCATCACTCTTATAAGTACATTCATATCCAAGCGATAACATAAAATCTTCGAGCTGTTGTCTAAAAGCTATGTCATAATAAATATCGTTATCGGACATTTCTCTCATACCAACCTTAGGATAATAATTCTCTAGAATTATTCCTTTGAGAAACATGTACTTTATGCCGTTTTTGTTCATAAAATCGGCAATCAAATCACGCTCAGTACTATAAAGTATACTTTTGCGTATAGCTTTTCCCTTTGCCTCACTCCACTGTTTCGGTAACTCAACTACACCTTCCAGAGCATAACAAACAAGAGATGTGATTTTATGACGCTGACAATCAGCAAACAGTTTGTCAAGGTCAAGTTTTTTTACATAAGCGACATCAGGCTTTACGCTATTTAAAGCACAAAGGCTGAGATATAACATATCATTATTGAACCTCAACAGATTGCTCCTTTCGTACAATTTATGGTTGATGGAATCTTTGATAGATTCTGCGCAGAAAATAGAAGTTACTCCATAAAACAGAATACATCCTATACCATAAGTTGTTCACGGAATATTCCTTGCCTTTACGGATAAAGGAAGTCATAATTCCTATGATATCTTCATCTTTAACTCCGCATTCCGCATTAACACAGTTATCGCCACGAATTGTATAATCGTGCTCATTAACCTTAATAATGCGATGGAGAACATATTTATCGTCATTCCTCTTAAAAAGCACTACATCGTATTTTTTACATCTTGTCGAAAGCTTCTTTTCCACAACGAACAGATCTCTGCCCTGCTTTAAAAGAGGCAACATACTCACACCTGTATTTCGATACACAAGAACATTGTTTTTATCGAGGTACTCCTCGTAGCTTGTCTTATTCATCTATTGCGTTAATCCCCCTGAGAGATTCAATAACCTTATCTACATCAGCTGTTATGATTTCCACAGAGGCGTCATACTTTTTAATCATTTTCTCTATAATTTCCTCTCGGGTTGTATCAGCTTTGAGGCACTCAATAATAAAGCCTGCTGACTCGTTAGCATTGACGATACCGTTAAATATATCTTTTTCTGTACTAACCACAATAACATCGTTTTGAATTCGCTTTGAAATAAAAGCATCTTTTAATTTCATATTGACCTCCAATTACTGAGCAGGTACAAATGGTAGCTCTACACTGTTTTTATCGTCTTTTTCAGAAGATTCGTTATCATTATCTGTCGTGTCTTCTGTTTTATTGCCGGCATTTTCGTCAGGAGATTTGATTTCGTTTTCAACTACCGTATCTTTTTCGGATTCATTATCTTTTGCACTATCGTTGTTTGATTTATCGTCGTTTGAATCGAAATTATCTGAAGTGTTATCAGGCATAATCTCGAGATCATCTTCTTCAAGTTTTATTTCAGCAGTTGTTGCTTGCTCCATTTCTAAATTGTAGTTTTTGTCATCCGCTTTATCGCTGAAAAGCACCGCAAAAGCAACACAAACGGCAATAAAAACAAGTGCAAACAAGACTATAAATAACAACTTACGTTTTTTCATACCAACACCTCCTACAAAACTACATATTATTATAGCACACCACAAGAGGCATAGCAACAAATGCACACTAATATAAAAAAAGGGATTTCCGCAATCGGAAATCCCTTTTAATTTTATTCGTAATTCACCAAAGAGTTTGGAAGTATTTCCATATCATCATTATCCTGAATTATACCACTTGATGTAATAACATCTTCGGTTTCGAACTCAGTAATAACGATTTGCGCTCTAGTGTATTTTTCCATTATTAACACTCCTTTATATCAGTAAACAGTATATTCTCTAAATAACAAAATATATTGTACCAAATTATCACGCATATATCAAGACGTAATCTTAATAATCATCACTGCAATCAGGACAATCTATAACGGACTCTATCGTTCCGTCTCCTATACACGCATCGCATGGTGTAAACATCACGCTGCCTGCACCATTACATATGTTGCAACGTGTTACAGATGTAATGGTTCCTGTATTACCACAGGTATCGCAATCAGGTTTTAAATAATAACGTGCTGCAAGATTATACGCGTAGAGAGACTTAATAGTATTCTTAAGAACATCTTTGTCAGTACCCATAGCTGTATTACCATAACTGAATACGCCGTAATTAACTGTGAGTTCGCCAACTTTTACTTCATACATTTCCTGAAGTTTATGTGCAGGAATGTCTGAAATCTTGAGTTCATAATACTTGCCGTTCTTTGTAAATTCAGCATTTTCACCGTTTACAGTAACAAGCAGAGTATCAACATCAACACTGCTGTCAATTTCGAAGTAGAGCTTAATAGCTGTTTCACTCTTAAGCGATAATGTACCGCCATAGAAGCTAACTCCCTCTTCTTCACCGCTTACAGTGCTTTCGTAAGCACTTAAGTCAAACTCCTCAACGAGCACCTTGTCTGCTTCATCAAGAGAAGCGTTAGCAAGGTTATCTGTGTTGTAATCAAAGTAAAGCTGAGCGTTTGCACCGTAGTTAAGCATTGCTTTAACTAAAGGAGCTGCCTTTATATACTGGCTGTTAGGATTTGCTCTGGTACCCATATAACCGTTATCGATATCAGTGTTGCCACCAACAATACCACCTGCAATACCGCCTGCAGTACCACCTGTTATACCGCCAACTATACCGCCAGCATAATCATTATCTTCCTCAGCCTTTTCGAGAATATACTCTGCGTACTGCACTACCGAGTAATCGTCAAGAGCAAGTTCCTCGTCACTTGTAACAAGCTTAGCTTTAATTACAGAAGTCATTTCTTTAGCTGCAACTTCGCAAGTGAATACGTAGTATTCGCCGTTCTTTTCAGCGTCCTTTACAGAGATTTCAACAGTATAAGTTGAGCCTGTATCCGGAACTGTAAATACCATTTTTGCATTTGCGTCAGCAATAGTCTTCTCTGTAAGGCTCATATAGTAGTTTACAGCAATCTTGTCGCCAAGGCTTATAGTGTAGCCTGCGAGCTTATCGACAGGCTGAGCTTCATTACATACTGTGCAGAAACCGTTTTCGAAGTTATGCTGACCGTTTTCGTTTTTATTGCTGAAAAGTGTGTTGCCCTTACAATCTGTTACTTCAAAAACCTTGTCGCCACCGAGCACAGGATATACGTCTGTGCCGATTTTCTGACCCCAGATTTCGGGGATGATTGTTTCAATGTAATTCCAGTCATCATCGTAAATATCTTCGCCCTCTACGCCTGCCTGCAAGAGGTAAGCAACTTCACCACTCTTAAACTGCTCGGCAGTTTTTGCAGTTGTACCATCATCAGAATCAGTTTCTTCGTCTGAGAGATAGTAGCAGTTTGTGATTGTGCCATACCAGTTATTCC
Organism: Ruminococcus sp.; assembly: GCA_045532065.1. Classification (GTDB taxonomy): domain Bacteria; phylum Bacillota; class Clostridia; order Oscillospirales; family Acutalibacteraceae; genus Ruminococcoides. The sequence goes on from JAZSFG010000126.1 coordinate 4,395, forward strand.
CTACTAAGGAATCAGATGTAGAGTAAGAGTTGCTGATTTCGCCGTAGTTATAGCCTACCAAAGCGCCGCCATTGTTATTGCTTACTACCTCAACACCATCTACATAACAGTTTGTAACATAACTAAAATCGCTATAACCTACAATACCAGCTACATAGTAATTACCCTCAAAGTAGCTGTTAATAACACCAAGGTTAGTGATTTT
>JAZSFG010000078.1:0-2390 GCA_045532065.1 Ruminococcus sp.
TTATGAGTAGTCATTTTTTTGCGCTGATGTCGCGTATGAGATACATAAACCGATGGGGTCTTATGAACAACACGAAAAGCGAGAATATAAGCGAACACAGCTTAGTAGTTTCGATGCTTTGTCACGCTCTTGTTGTTATCAGTAACAAGCGTTTTAATACAGAACTTAATCCTGAGCACGCGGCTATGCTCGGGCTTTACCACGATGCCTCTGAAATCATCACAGGCGATATGCCTACTCCGATTAAGTACTTTAACCCTGAAATCAGTAATGCGTACAAGCAGATTGAACGAGTAGCGGAAGAAAAGCTCGTGTCCTATCTGCCTGAAGATTTGCGCGATGAGTTTAAAGATTTGCTCACTGTAAATGAACAGGACATCGAGTACATCCCGTTTCTTAAAGCCGCAGATAAATTAAGCGCACTTATTAAGTGCATCGAGGAGCTTAAAATCGGGAATAAGGAATTTAACAAAGCCTACGATTCGATTATGAAAAACTTAAAAGAAATGAATCTTCCGTATGTCGAGGTCTTTATTGATGAGTTTTTGCCGTCTTTCTGGCTGACTCTCGACGAACAAGACTGATTTATACAGTAAAATATCACTATATATGCGCCAAAATTCGTACTATTTCACTACAACTTGTGAAATTTTGTTGAATTTTGGCGAATTTTCTTTAAAAGAAAATAAACTGCAGTTTTTGATGTATAATATTCTTGTTTTATAATGCGAAGTTGTGCACGTTTGTGTACAGGCGGAAAGGCGGTAGTTATGGCAAAACAAGATAACGATTTTGTTGATATCAATTCCTCAAGCCAGGTTAATAAAGTTTATAAAAAGAAAAACGTAAAGGGCAGAGCAACCCGCACGGTTGTGTTGATTCTCTCGATTATTATGTTGCTCACAGGTACTGTGTTTGTTGCCGGATACAACCTTATGGATGTTATCAATTACGAAGACATCGACGAGGTTCAGAAACCGACTAATAACTCTACTGATACTGAAAACGACAATACCGTAAAGAGTGACTCGCTGCTCGGTAACGAGTACGTACTTAATATCCTGCTCTTTGGTCAGGACGCACACGGAAGTGGCGAAAACGACTACGGTAGATCTGACACAATCATTTTGTTGTCGCTTGACAATCTCCACAAGAAAATCAAGCTTACTTCGTTCCAGCGTGATACTTATGTCACTATCCCTGGTTACGGCGACGGAAAGCTTAACTCAGCGTTCAGCTTAGGCGGTGTTCCGCTGTCTATTGAGATGATCGAAGCTAACTTTGGTATCAAAGTTGATAAATACGCTTGTGTTGACTTCAACTCCTTCAGAAAAATCGTTGACGTGCTCGGCGGTGTTGACATCGAGCTTTCTATCGAAGAGATGGAGTACATCAACGCTCAGATTGACGTTAACAACCAGCTCGGAAAGACTGAATTCTTAGAGATTGACTACACACAGGAAACACAGATTGCCCACTTAGACGGCTATCAGGCACTGTGGTATGCTCGTAACCGTGGTGCTGAAAACCTCGGCGGTAACCCTAATTACAGCTTTAACGGTGACGACTGGAAGCGTACAGAGCGTCAGCGTAAGCTTTTAGAGACTATTATGACTTCTCTTAAAGAAGAAGCGTCTCTTGCTGATATCGTTGAAATTGTAAACGCTGTCGGTCCACTTGTTACTACTAACCTTAAGAAAAGTGATATTTCGTTCCTCGTTTCAAACAGCCTGACATATCTTTCATACGATATGGATGAGATGTCTTTACCTACACAGCCTAACTGGAAGTACGGTAAGACAGCAGACCGTCAGTCAGTTATTGTTATTACAGACTGGGATCAGGTAAGATACGATTTAGCTGAGTTTGTATACGAAGAACTCGTTACCGGTTCTACAACTACAACACCATAAAACACATAAAAACAAAACCGCTGTGAATTACCACAGCGGTTATTTTTATGCCTTAAAAGGGAGTAAAGTTTTAATCAATTTTTGTGAATCGTCTGAGTTTTTTGCCGTCACGTGTGATTATTTCCTTGAACATATCGTATGGTCTAACCCAGAGCTCTCTTTCGCCGTAAAGCGCTTTATAGATTACCATTTTGTCTGTTGTTTCGCTGTCTTTTGCAAAGCCTATAACTTCGTACTCATTACCCTTGAAATGTCTGTATTTACCGAGAGTGATTTCTTCTTCGAAAAGATCTATTTCAAGCGGTTTATCGGCTGTTTTTACTACATCATTTTCAACAGGTTTTGCGTCAGCTTTTTCGTCAAAATCGAGAGTAAAACTGCCGTCATTTGCGACTAAAATCATCGAAGTTTTAGGGGATACTTTGATGTTTGTGTAGCCGTTAGCGTTATACTTTTTGTTTGAGTTTAACACATCTG
>JAZSFG010000007.1:0-6881 GCA_045532065.1 Ruminococcus sp.
ACATGGCTACGATCCGACTTAGTCTTAAGACGATGATATCTGGAAAAATAGAAAAAAGGCAAATACATGCAATTCATGAGACTGGAAATGAAATTGTTGGAAATAAAATTATACTTGATGAAAATGGATTTGCTATAAAAGAAGTTGATGCGATAAGAATAGGAGAGGCTAAATATCAAACATCAAGAAAACGAGATAAAATGAATGTTGTTTTGGATGATGGAACAATTATAAAATGGGATGGCGATCCATGTTTGGTGAATGATAAACCTGGAAACAAAAAAGAATTTAAAAATAATGCTTTAGTAACAATATTGAGATGCCTAGTGGCAAATGAATATTATAAAGCAGTTACTGGAATTGACTTTTCACAAGTGGTAAGAAATAGAGATGAATAGTAAAAAGAAAGAGAAAATTTAAATGAAAAAAATAGCGTTTTTAACTTTAGGTTGTAAAGTAAATCAATATGAAACAAATGGAATGATTCAAAGTTTTAAAGATAATGGATATGAAATTGTAAATTTTGAAAACTTTGCAGATATATATGTTGTAAATACATGTACTGTAACAAATATGTCAGATAGAAAATCTAGACAAGTTTTAAGACAAGCAAGAAAAAACAATAAAGACGCAATTGTAATAGCGGTTGGTTGTTATGCACAAGTTGCAAAAGAAGAACTTGAAAAAATTCCAGAAATAGATTTTGTGTTAGGTACAAACGAAAAAATAAATATTGTAAAATATGTTGAACAATATTTAAATCAAAAACAAAGTCAAGAATTTAATATAGAAATAGATGATGTTATGCAAAACAAAGAATATGGCGACTTTGGAAGTGTAACATACACAGAAAAAACAAGAGCAGTAATAAAAGTTCAAGATGGATGTGATAGATTTTGTTCATATTGTATTATTCCATATGCAAGAGGAAGAGTAAGAAGCAGAAAACCAGAAAATGTAATTAATGAAATAAAAGAAATTGCAAAAACTGGAATCAAAGAAGTTGTAATAACAGGAATTCATGTTGCATCATATGGAAAAGATTTTAAAGAAGAATATAGATTAATAGATTTGCTAGAAGAAATTAATAAAATAGATGGAATAGAGAGAATAAGACTAGGATCTATTGAGCCACTTTTAATTACAGAGGAATTTGTAAGTAGATTAGAAAAGCTTGAAAAAATATGCCATCATTTTCATTTATCTCTTCAAAGTGGTTGTACTGAAACTTTAAAGCGTATGAACCGCCACTACACAGCTGATGAGTACGCAAAGATAGTTGAAGATATCAGACGGATTTTTGATAATCCATCTATTACAACCGATATTATGGTCGGTTTTGCCGGCGAGAGCGAAGAAGAGTTTGAGAAAAACCTTGCTTTTTCTGACTATATCGGTTTTACAAAAGTTCACGTTTTCTCATATTCACGCCGTAAAGGTACAGTAGCCGATAAACTTCCTATGCAGGTTGACCCTGCTGTTAAAAATCTCAGAAGTAAAAAGATGATTGAACATACTGAGAAAAAGCGAGCAGAGTTTCTTAATTCACAGATCGGATTAATCGAAGAAGTTTTGTTCGAAATTAAGAATAAACAGGGTTTTTATGAGGGGTATACCAAGAATTATACTCCTGTTTATGTGAAGTCTGACGCAGAAATAATCGGTAAAATAATACCTGTAAAAATCATTGATGCTAAGAGTGACTACTGTATCGGCGTTATTCAGTAACATCTTTGATATGTTTCACTACGTTTTCAATCTCAGCTTTGCTTTCTTCTGACAAAAACGATTCGTAGCTGTATAGAATAATACCGTCAAGATTATTTTCTTCACAGATTTTGATTTCCGTCTTCAGTATATCGTCATTATCAAGCCACGTGCCTTCGTCGTGTGTGCTCGACGCTTTGTATCCTGCTAGACCGATATATACAGCAAGTCTATCGTGTTTTTCAAGCTTTAGCCACTCGCTAAGACAGTCTTCGAATGTTAAATTTGGGTTATCAAGACTGAAATATATCTGAGGAGCTATATAATCGATATACCCTTCCTCTTTGCACCATGTTTTCACATCTGCTCCGAGTGATTTGTTGTTGTTAAGGTTACCTTGTGGAGATATTCCGAAGACTACATTACCTTTGCATTGATGAATTGTAGTGAATACTTCTTTTATAAGAGCGTTAACGTTTTGCATCCGCCACTCTTCTTTGCTTAGCGGATTTTTTGCGTTCTCTTTGTAGTTGATGTACTGCTCTTCGTCTACTTTATCAGCATTTTCAGTGTAAAAGTAGTCATCAAACTGTATTCCGTCTACATCATAGTTTTGTACTATTTCTTTGACTCCATTTACTATTAACTTTTTCGCTTTCTCGTTTGATGGGTCAAGATATATAGCACCCTTATGTGTAAATCCAATGGATTTATCTTTAATATAAGGATTGCTGTCGCAGAGCGTTTCTGGTGAATACTCAGTCTTCACTCTGTATGGATTTACCCACGCGTGTACTTTTATATTATTTTTATGGCATATATCCGTTATTATTCGTAGCGGATCGTATTCGGGCTTTTTGCCCTGTGTGCCTGTAAGAATATGTGACCAAGGAAAGTAGCGTGACTTATAGAGCGCGTCGCTAAAGGGTCTTACATGAAAGATAAGTGTGTCAAAACCACTTTCTTTAGTTTTGTTAACAATACTTTCGATTTTCTTTGTGAATGCTTCTTCTGATTTGTCCGTGTTCTGCATATCAAGAGTTATATAGCTTACCCATATCCCTTTCATATTATATGCGGACTGATCTTGTGTCGATACATTATTCAGCGTTGTTTTATTCTGTGTTCTACTTACTGAAAACACAGAGAGTATAAGGAAAACAACGGACAGAAAGATTGCTGTAAACCTGTATTTAATAATCATCACATCCAAAGGATTTTTTATGTTGTATATAATTTTTTCTGCTTATTTAATAATAATCAGCCTGATATCTATTGTAGTAACAGTTGTTGATAAAATTAACGCTATTCGTAGCAAGCGCAGAGTCAGCGAAAAAACTCTTTTTTTACTGTCTTTGTTAGGTGGTAGTATAGCTGTGTATTTAACCATGCTCATTATCCGTCACAAAACCCGTAAACTTAAGTTTATGATCGGTATTCCGCTAATCATACTATTGCAGTTAGTCGTAGCACTTTTAATTTTGGTGAATATATGAATGTCAGTTATAATTCTAATAGAGAAAAAACAATTGAATTTGTAGTGCCTGCTGATTGCGATAAAATCGACACAAAGACCTTCTTGCGTCGACATTGTAATATCTCAGCCCGAACTTTATCAAAACTAAAGCGTACAAACTTAGGTATATCCAGAAACGGCGAGTTGCTCAAGACAACTGATATATTAAGAGCAGGTGAAATTGTAGTGCTTGCTATGCCTGATGATGTAAACGATATTAAACCGATAAAAGGTAAGCTCGATATTCTTTTCGAAGACGAGTACATTATTGTGCTTAACAAGCCTCCGTTTATGCCAGTGCATCCGACTAAAATACATCAGGAAGACACTTTAGCAAATGTTTTGCGCTATTATGCAGACGAAAAAGGGGAGAACTATACTTTTCGTGCTATTAATCGAATTGACAGGGATACGTCGGGTTGTGTGCTTATCGCAAAAGACCGATTCACGGCAAACAGTCTTCCGAAAACAGTTAAGAAAGAGTACATAGCCGTATGTGAAGGGGAAATTGAAAGTAGCGGTACTGTCAATAAACCGATAAAAGTTATGGAAGGTCGCTCGATTCAACGAGTTGTAAGTGATGATGGAGCACCGTCAATCACACACTACTTTCCGATTTTTTCGAAGTGTTCCCATACTCTGACTCGATTTATTTTAGAAACAGGTCGCACACATCAGATTCGCTGTCATATGAGCAGTATCGGTTATCCTCTCGCGGGTGATGATATGTACGGCGGAAGCTTAGATGTTATAAAACGACAGGCTCTGCACTGCTATAAAGTGTCGTTTACTCACCCGATTACTTTTGAAAATTTCGAAGTTGTCGCACATATTCCACCTGATATCTGCGATATATTTAATGAAAATGAAATCCACATCGATTAACGGATGTGGATTTTTTCTTTTGTATTCACGCCTTTTATGCCGCCTAACGAAGAAAAAACAAGTATAATTACCGCTTTAAGTAGTGTGATTATACTTAAAGTCTCAGGAGTAGTAGAGAAACCGGCTATAAGTATCGCGAGAAATACTATAGCTCCGTTTAGTAAGCCGATAAATAGTCCGTTTTCCTTGCTTATTCGTGCAGCGATATACGACCCTATAAAAACAGCAACTGCGTCGATAATAAGCATTATGTAACTTAAGTATTCATACGGCAAAAGTGAGACTCCCAAAAGAGCTGTTGTCATAACACAGAGTAAAACAACGATTATACAAAGAGAGACAACACCTCCAACAATCAACGCTTTAATAAAAGCTCTATTAAATGTAAAATTTCGCAAAAAAAATCACCTCTGATACAAATGTATTCAGAGGTGAAGTTTTTTATTATAACTGATTGTTTTTATCTGCTTTAGCTTTTTCTTTAGCAGCTTTCTTTTCAGCCTTTTCTTTAGCTTTCTGCTCTTTAGCAACAGTCATAGGGTCTGGCTTGTTGTCAACGCTTGAGATACCCCATTTTCTGATTTTAATCTTAGCTCTGTCTGTACCTGTTTCGATGATGTATGCATCTTCGTCGTCTTTAACAGCAACGATTTTACCTACGATACCACCGATTGTTGTAACGTCATCACCGATAGTGATGCTCTTTTTCATTTCCTCTTCAGCCTTTTTTTTCTTTGAGTTAGGTCTGATAAGGAAGAAATACATAGCTGCGAAAATCAAAACGTAAATAATAATCATTCCGCCCATGCCCATGCCGCCTTCTGCACCAAACATATTAAAACATCCTTTCAATTAAAAATATACAAGTGATATTATATCAGCATAAATTATAAAAAGCAAGCATTATATGCGTTTGCCGAGGATTTCTCTGTATTTAATATAAAACTGTGTGTATGTACCGTTGTCGAGTTCTTCTCTGATTCTTTCCATAAGATGGTTGTAGAAATGCAGATTATGCATAACAGCAAGTCTCATACCGAGCATCTCGTTGGCTTTCATAAGATGTCTTAGGTAAGCTCGCGAGAAGTTCTGACAAGTAGGGCAGGTACATGTTCTGTCAATAGGTGAGTCATCAAGCTCGTATTTTGCGTTATTAATGTTGATGATGCCTTCCCATGTAAACAGATGGCCGTGTCTTGCGTTTCTGGAAGGCATAACACAGTCAAACAGGTCAATACCTCTGTATACACCCTCAAGAATGTTGACGGGAGTGCCGACTCCCATTAAGTAACGTGGCTTGTCTTTCGGAGCAAAAGGTTCAACAGCGTCGATGATTTCGTACATCGTTTGAGCTGTTTCACCAACTGCAAGACCGCCGATTGCGTATCCTGGTAAGTCGAACTCTCTGATAACCTTCATGTGTTCAACTCGTAAGTCTTTATATACGCCACCCTGATTGATACCGAAGAGCATCTGTTCCTTATTGATTGTATCCTCAAGGGTTTTTAGTTCGTCCATTTTCTTAATACAACGCTCGAGCCATCTTGTTGTTCTGTGTGTAGAATCTTTCGTGTATGAGTACTCACTCGGGTTTGCAACACATTCGTCAAACGCCATAGCTATAGTAGAGCCTAAGTTTGACTGAATCTGCATACTCTCTTCAGGCCCCATAAAAATGCGTCTTCCGTCGATGTGAGAGTTGAAGTACACGCCTTCTTCTTTGATGTTCCGAAGTTTAGCTAGTGAGAAAACCTGAAATCCGCCACTGTCTGTGAGAATTACACCATCCCAGTTAGTCATCTTGTGCAGACCACCGAGCTTTTTTACTGTTTCATCTCCAGGACGAAGATGCAGGTGATATGTATTTGAAAGCATAACCTGAGTGTCGATGCTTTTTAAATCGAGCGCAGATAAACCGCCTTTAATTGCACCACATGTAGCAACATTCATAAACGCAGGCATCTGTACTGTACCGTGTGGTGTAGTGAACTCGCCTCGTCTGGCGTTTCCTTCTTGTTTAATAAGTTTATACATTTTCTACCTCTATAAGATTATCATTGAGTCACCGAATGAGAAAAATCTGTATCTCTCTTCAACAGCGACTTTGTATGCATTCATCGTGTTTTCGTATCCGCAAAAAGCTGACACAAGCATAATAAGAGTGCTTTCCGGTAAATGAAAGTTTGTTACTAATCCGTCGAGCACTTTAAATTCATATCCCGGATAAATGAAAATGTCAGTAAAACCTTCACATTTACAAATTTCGCCGTATTTTGTAGCGACACTCTCGAGCGTTCTGCACGATGTTGTACCGACAGCGACAACTCTTTTTCCGTTTTCTTTTGTCTCTTTTATCAGCTGTGCTGTCTCATGTGGAATCTCGTAGTGTTCGCTGTGCATTTTGTGGTCTGTGATTTCTTCAACCTTAACCGGCCTGAAAGTACCTAAACCGACATGAAGTGTTACGTAACCGATTTTCACGCCTTTGTCTTTTATTTTCTGTAACAGCTCTTTTGTAAAGTGAAGACCTGCAGTAGGAGCTGCAGCTGAGCCGACTTCATTACTGTATACTGTCTGGTATCTTTCTTTATCTTTGAGCTTCTCGGTGATATATGGGGGAAGAGGCATCTGACCAATTTTATCAAGTGCTGAGTAAATGTTTTCATCACACGTAAACTCAACTATTCTGTTTCCGTCGTCCTTGACCTCGCGCACCGTACAGGTAAGCCCGCAGGCAAACTCAATTTCAGCACCTGCTTTAAGCCTTTTGCCC
>JAZSFG010000075.1:0-1698 GCA_045532065.1 Ruminococcus sp.
TACATTTGTCTTCCTAACCCCGCTTGGCCTCCGACTTGCTGCAAAAGCAGTATGCTCCGGCGAAGCATTAAAGCCTGAGTTCAAAGCTTATGGTGAGCAGATTGTTAAGAACTGTAAGGCGCTTGCAGATGGTCTTATCAAGCGTGGTCATACTCTCATCTCTGGCGGTACTGACAACCACGTTATGCTCCTTGATTTAAGAAACGAGGGCGTTACAGGTAAGGACCTCGAGCATATGCTCGACGAGTGTTACATCACACTCAACAAGAACTCAATTCCACAGGAGCCACTTAGCCCATTTGTTACTTCAGGTGTGCGTATCGGTACAGCTGCTGCTACAACAAGAGGCTTTGATGAGGCTGATATGGACGTAATCGCTGAGTGTATCTCTCTCGTTATCAAAGATTTCGACAACAACGCTGACAAGGTAAGAGAGATGGTAACTGAGCTTTGCGCTAAGCACCCACTCTATGAATAATTCTATAAGAGAATTTTTTAAAGAAATAAACTAAAATAATTGCTGTCGCTTTACGGCGGCAGCAGTTGTTGATTTAAGGCATAAATGTAAAGGACAGGGGAGTTTTTTATGTCATCTCCACTTGCTGACAGACTGCGTCCGCAGTCACTCGACGATATCGTAGGTCAAAAGCACCTCATCGGCGAGAACAAACCGCTTCGTAAAATTATTGAAAGCGGAAAAATCCCTAACTTAATATTTTACGGTCCGTCGGGTGTAGGAAAAACGACGCTTGCGTCGTATATCGCGAAAGTGACTAACCGCACCTTCAAGAAGCTAAACGGCACAACCGCGTCGACTTCTGACATTAAGGAGATTTTTGCGTCGCTCGATACTTTTGAGGGTATCAACGGTATTCTGCTTTATTTAGATGAGATTCAGTATCTCAACAAAAAGCAACAGCAGACGCTCCTCGAGTACATCGAAAACGGTAAAATTACGCTTATTGCATCAACTACTGAGAATCCGTACTTTTATGTGTACAACGCGATTTTGTCGCGAAGCACTGTTTTTGAGTTCAAGGCTGTCGAGAAAGACGAAATCAAAAAAGCTGTGCTTCGTGCGGTGAAAATACTGAGCGAAGAATACGGCAAGGAAATCGTGATTTCTGACGCTGCTGTTGACCACATAAGTTTTGCTTGTGGCGGTGATGTGAGAAAATCGCTCAACGCTGTGGAGCTTTCTGTGCTCTCTGCAGATGACGACGGCGAGAAAATCACTGTGTCTGACGAAACAGTACGCGAGCTGACACAAAAAAGTGCCAACCGTTACGACAAAGACGGCGACGAACACTACGACATCGTTTCTGCGTATCAGAAGAGTATGCGTGGCTCAGACCCTGACGCGGCACTTCATTATCTTGCGCGACTACTAGACGCAGGCGACCTTATGAGTGCGTGCAGACGCCTTTTGGTGTGTGCGTGTGAGGATGTCGGTCTTGCATATCCTCAGATTATGCCTATCGTGAAATCCTGTGTCGATATTGCACTTCAGGTCGGACTACCTGAAGCAAGGTTACCGCTTGCTGACGCTGTGATTATGGTCGCACTCGCACCGAAGTCAAACTCGGGTCACGATGCGATTAACGCGGCTATGAGAGATGTGCAGATGGGCAAAGGCGGTGCGATTCCTAGACAGCTCCAGAATATGCACTACGATGGCGAAGATAACTTAAACAAAGG
>JAZSFG010000046.1:0-4942 GCA_045532065.1 Ruminococcus sp.
ATTCTGCTGATAACAAGCTTCTGCTCTTTTGGGTGCAGGCTTCTTGCGACCTTGTTGACGCCGAAATCGTCTGTACGTATGGGCAGTACGGGCTCGGCACTGTTTACAAACTTAAGTCTTTTCTTAAGTTCAAAGTAGTCAACACGATTTTTCTGGTTATGCACGCTTTACACCTCCACAATTTCATCATAGCAAAAACGGTAAAATTTATCAACTTATATTGCAATTAGGTCAAGTATTTTACACCGATTAGACTTTTTTTATTTTATATGGTATAATCAGAATGATTTTTGAGAGTATTATTCAGATTTTGGAGGATAATTATGTCTGACAACAAAAACTACGACCTTAATAATTTTGACGATACAAAAGTATACGGCAAGCACTTTAAAGACGAGCCGTCATACGACGCTTCTATGGATAACTTCGACGAAGAAGAAACAAAAGCCGTAGAAGAAGAGAAAAAAACAGACGACTACGGCGACGACTTCTACTCTTCGGGCTCGAATTTCGAGTCGGAAGAAGACGAAACAGAAGAGGACGAGTTTGTCGTAAAGCCTGCGCCTGTAGTGCAGAAAAAAGATACAAAAAAGCCACAGCAGAAAGACTCAGACAAGAAGAAAAACGCGGTTATCATCGCACTTGTCATCACTCTCGCTGTAGTTGTTTTTGTGTTTTCACTCGTGCTTTTCCTGTCATCAGGCAACAAAGACAACGAAAAAGAGACAACCCCTTCTACTGTCGCTACTGAAACAGTAAAGGAAACAGAAGAAACCGAAGCTGTAACTAACGCTCCTACCGAAAAGGCAACCCAAGCACCGACAACAGCTCCAACCGAAGCGCCTACCGAAGCGCCTACTGAGCCTCCTACCGAAGCGCCTACTGAAGCTTCAACCGAAGCCCCATCTGTTTCGCCGTCACAAGAACACGAACATATTGATGAATAACGCAAAAGGCTCGTCCAAAAGACGGGCCTTTCAAAATTTTAGTGAAATTTTATTTTTTTATGGAAAAAACTGTCGCAATATATTATAATTAGTCATATATTACATAAGGAATGTTTTTTTCGCATGAAACACGGCAAAACCTACGCTATCATAAGAAAAATTATATATGCGATTGTTATTTTGTTCGCCGTTATTGCTGTTTTCGTCACAGTTTACGCGTACTCACTCATAAACAACCCTGACTACATCACCTTAGGTGTCGGCGAAAGCTACACCCTCACCCCCGAGCAGGACGAATACTCTATGCGCTCGTACGAAGCGAGCGTCATCACTCCGCTTCAGGGCAGTACAGTTATGGCTCACGAGATTGGCGACGCGGTTGTCGGAATAAAATACTCGTATTTTAACCGCGATTTCTACCGCTTTGTTGTTATTCCTGAGCCACAAAGGGTAACGCTCAACTCCTACAGCGTACACTTGGGCAAGGGCGAAAGCGCTAAAATCTCAGCCACCTGTGTTAACGGCTCACACGAGTTTGCGCTTACATACTCGAGTAACAACACGGAAGTCGCTTCTGTTGACAACTATGGCAACATCACCGCACACAACGGCGGTAAGTGCAAAATCACCGCTAAAGCGTACAACAATGTTCACGCAACGTGCGAAGTAATCGTCAGCGAAGCTCCAAGCACACTAAGCCTTAACGCACAGAGCCTTACTTTAGGCAAAGGCGAAACATTTATCTTAGAGCCTGTTTTTAATGAAAACGAGTATTCAAACGAGATTGTATATTGTTCAAGCGATGAATATATCGCACAGGTACTCAACAAAAACGAAATCTGCGCTGTAAACGAAGGCGAGTGCACGATAACTGCCACCACATTCAACAACAAAACGGCACAGTGTACAGTAACCGTCAAAAAAGCAGCTAAGGAAGTCTCGCTTTTAGCACCGCAAAAGTGCAGAACAGGCACAGACATAAGGCTTATAGTAAGCATTCCTGACGGCTACGCATCACACGAACAGGAAATCACTGTTTCAGACCCTACAGTACTGCAAATCGACAAGGACGACAAAACTTTACTGCACGCTGTAAAAAAAGGAGAAGCGACCGTTACAGTAAAGCTTGCAAACGGAGTCAGCGACTCTGTGGACATCACAGTTAATGACTATAAAAAAGCAGATATCGATTTTGATGTCATAAACCAGTTTCCGACACTCCCGACAGGGTGTGAGGTGGTATCATTAACCTCGGTATTAAACCACTACGGCTTTGATGTAAGCGCCACAAAGATGGCTGACAAATATATGCCGAAAAAAGAGTACGACTACTTTAACGTCAGCCCGCACGACTACTTTCTGGGCTCTCCGTACTCGTATGATGACGGTATGGGATGTTTCTCGGGATGTATCAAAAAAACTGCAGAAAATTACTTTGAAGATAAGAACATCAATGACTACGTCGCTTTAGACATAACAGGGTGTAAAACAGAAGAGCTCTTTAACTACCTGCAAAACGACATTCCCGTAATTACGTGGGTAACATCGGGCTTTTCATCCCCTGTTGTCGACGGAGTATGGTACGTAAACGGTGAAGAAATCACGTGGTATGAACGCGAGCACTGTCTTGTTGCCACGGGATACAACGAAAAAAACAACACAGTCACTGTCGCTGACGACGCGGGTGGCTACACCTACACAGTATCGCTCTCACAGTTTAAAAACGTTTTTGAGGGCACGGGCAGTATGGCTGTTGTAATACTTAAAAAATAATGGAGGAAAATTTTATGAAAACTACTGTTAAAAGACTTTTTGCACTCACACTTGCAGTGCTTTTATGCCTTTCATTTACTGCGTGCAAGAATAACACCGCAAATACAAACGAAGAGGAAGCTCCTGCGTGCAGTGAGCAGATAATCAGAGAGCTTATGGAGAAAAACTTAGACTGCTACTTTTTATTCTACATCTCTCCATTAAACCACACTACCCAGCAGAACTCAGACGGCTACTTCGGCACTGACCAAGGCATTTTTGAAACATACGAAGACCTTAAAAACTTCGTTTTCGCTACATATACAAGTGAAAGAGCAACTGCTCTTTTAGAGTATCCTGAAAAAGACGCACCGGTTTATAAAGATTCACAGGGACTTATTTTTGTAGACCCTGCACTCGTACCAAAAACCGAATATAACGTTTCGTGGGAGGACTATGACATCGAGATGGACGCTACAGACACTTCCTGCACATTCACGTTAACAACAACTGACTTTGATAACAAAGAGTACACAGCACAGGGTAGCGCTGTACTCGAAAACAATGAGTGGCGCCTTACTGACCTCGTATACTAAAACAAGCTATGAAAACCAAAATCAAGAACCACTTCAAAAGAAAGAGTATAGTTAACATAATTTTAAGCGCGATTGTACTAATCGTTATGGTCGCACGATTTATCCGTGCCGACTACTACTCGGTTTTCCTGTGTCTTCTGACACTCGCGCTGTTTTATATCCCGACTTTTGTCGACAGAAAAATGCACGTCACGCTTCCGAAAGAGCTCGAAACTATTATTCTGCTGTTCATTTTCTCGGCAGAAATTTTAGGCGAAATCGGCTCATTTTACACCCACATTCCGTGGTGGGATACGATGCTACACACTCTAAACGGCTTTTTGATGGCAGCAATCGGCTTTGCGCTTATTGACATCTTAAACGACTCTCCGAGATTTCATATCACGATGTCACCGATTTTCGTCGCGTTTGTTGCGTTCTGTTTTTCGATGACCGTCGGAGTTGTGTGGGAATTTTTCGAGTTCTTTATGGACTATTTCACTCTGACAGATATGCAAAAAGACCGACTCGTACCTGCGATTTCGTCGGTACTGATTAACCCGTCAGGCTTAAATGACACTATCGTAATCGAAAATATCACGAGCACTACTGTCACACTGGCTGACGGCTCGACTCGCGTTATAAACGGCGGTTACCTCGACATCGGTATCATCGACACGATGAAAGACCTGCTCGTTAATCTCATCGGCGCGGTTGTTTTCTCGTTTATCGGTTACTTCTACATCATCGGCAGAAACAAAGGCGTTTTTGCAAAGAAGTTCATACCTCAGCTCCAGACAAAAGAAGAAATCGAAGAAAAAAAGAAAGCAAAAGACAATAAAAAGGACTGATTTTATGCTCAACTTTATATGCTATCCGAAATGTTCAACCTGTAAAAAAGCACAGAATTTCTTAATTGATAACAACATCGAATACGCTCTGCGCGATATAAAAGAGAACAATCCGAGTTTTGAAGAACTTAAAACTTGGTATGAAAAGTCAGGCTTACCACTTAAACGCTTTTTTAACACGAGCGGTCTGCTGTATAAATCATTAGAGCTTAAAGACAAGCTACCTTTAATGAGCGAAGAAGAACAGCTGAAGCTCCTCTCAACCGACGGAATGCTCGTTAAACGTCCGATATTACTAGGTAGCGACTTCGTACTCACAGGCTTTAAAGAGAAAGAATGGGCAGAAAAACTGAATATAAAATAAAAAAAGAGCTGTACGGGAAACTGTACAGCTTTTTTTATCTTATATATCGAACACTAAATTTATATTTATATACGCAAATATAAAACCTACAAATGGTATCAACAAATCAATAAGAATAAAGCTAAAAGGGAAGTGTCCGCCAAATGGTCTCTTTCTAAAAAATACAAACGGGCTACCATACCACTCTTTGTTCGATATGGTAATACAGAAAAAATTCACGGGCACTTCTATTATCGCCAACAAAAGCGACAGAATAGTTATAGGAATTTGCATAAATCGGATGTACCCACAAAGAATAACAACCACAGAAAAAACGGCGACAAACAAAAGAAGAACCATATTCATGTAATACCATTTTCCAAGGGGAAAATCTTTGTTTATTTCGGTGTACAACAAGTAATTCAAAAAACCTTTCGAATGCTTTTTGATATATGATTTGCTTTTCTTTTTAAG
>JAZSFG010000091.1:0-9671 GCA_045532065.1 Ruminococcus sp.
TGTCAGTTGACTGCTCTGCGCCGTACTGACCTGTACCATTGAAGAGGAAGCCAGATACGTCTGCAGGGAGTTCGAATTTATAGATGTCATAACCATCTTTTGTTGTATCAACTTTTTCTGTTAATGCGATACCATTCCATGATGGGTTTGTAGCGGTTTTGCTACCCCAGTAGTAGATTTTAGCATCCGGCCATTTCCAGTTGTTCTCAAAGTAGATAGTAACTGTTGTTTTTGATGGCTCTTCACTTGATGGCTCTTCGCTAGATGGTTCCTCTGATGGGTCTGTTGGATCAACAGGCTTCTCAGCTCTCTTAACTGTTAAGTATGTGTATGACCAGTCAGATCTGCCTTCTGGATTGAACTTAACTGAGCAGTAACCTGTCTTGTCTGATGTAGCGCCGATTTTGTATGATGGCTCAGCTTCCACTTTGTATAAAGCGTCAATCTTCTCACCGTCGAAGTGAGCAATCTTTAACTCGTCGCCGCCTACGAATGTCCAGTAAAGGATATATTCACCTGCAGCGTCAGGATTTTCAGCAAGCTTTCTGTCAGCTGTGAGCTTGTCTGCATCCCAGCAGTCTTCGCCGTTGAAGATACCAACCATGTAGTAACCTTCTGTGAGTACATCTTCACTAGGCTCTTCTGATGATGGCTCCTCTGAAGATGGCTCTTCGCTAGATGGAGCCTCTGAAGATTCGTCTTCGCTAGATGGTTCCTCACTTGAAGGCTCTTCACTAGATGGCTCGTCTGTTGGATCTACAGTTCTTGGCTGTACTGTGAAGTAGAAGTATGACCACTCTGAGTTACCCTCTGCTCTGAAGTAGAGTGTACCAGGACCAACCTTATTTGATGTAGCGCCGATTTTGTAGTTGTCGCCGCCGTCGTTAAACCACTTATCAAACTTCTCACCGTCAAAATGAGCAACTTTTAACTCATCGCCACCTACAAATGTCCAGTCGAGCATGTACTCGCCTTCAGCATTTTCGTTTGCTTTGAGAAGTCTGTCTGTTGTGAGTGCATCAACATGCCAGCAGTCAACGCCGTTGAGCATACCAACAAGGTAGTAACCAGCAACGAGTTCTGATGGCTGTTCTGATGATGGAACATCACTTGATGGTGTTTCACTTGATGGTTCCTCTGAAGATGGGTCTTCTGATGGGACTGTTGGATCAACAGGTTTCTCAGCTCTCTTAACTGTTAAGTATGTGTATGACCAGTCAGATCTGCCTTCTGGGTTGAACTTAACTGAGCAGTAACCTGTCTTGTCTGATGTAGCACCGATCTTGTATGTAGGTTCAGCTTCACTCTTGTATAAAGCGTCGATTTCCTCGCCGTTAAAGTGAGCAACCTTTAACTCATCGCCGCCTACGAATGTCCAGTAAAGGATATATTCACCTGCAGCGTCAGGGTTTTCAGCAAGCTTTCTGTCAGCTGTGAGCTTGTCTGCACCCCAGCAGTCTTCGCCGTTGAAGATACCAACCATGTAGTAACCTTCTGTGAGTACGTCTTCACTTGGCTCTTCTGAAGATGGCTCTTCTGAAGATGGCTCTTCTGATGAAGGCTCCTCTGATGAAGGCTCCTCTGAAGAAGGCTCTTCTGATGAAGGCTCTTCAGATGATGGTTCCTCACTTGAAGGTTCCTCTGAAGATGGCTCTTCTGATGAAGGCTCTTCTGATGAAGATGGTTCTTCTGATGATGGATCTTCTGATGAAGGTTCTTCAGAAGGGTCCTCAGATTCGCCGAAAGTAAATGTATCGCCGATACCATATTCCATAACAGTTGCAAAATGAGCAACGTACTGCTGAATAAGAGTAGCGTCAAAGATACTTACCTTACTATCGCCGTTAACGTCGGCAGCAGCAAATTCGATAGAACCTTCTTCAATCTCATATCCTACAAATTTAGCGACACTTCTCTGGATAGCAGTTGCATCAAAAATAGTAACAACGCCATCAAAATTAACATCGCCGAGAATATAAGACTGTGTCTCAGCCGCAGCGTTTACCATACCTACGCTAAACATAGAAACAAGCATAGTCATAGCAATTACAAGGCTGATAATTCTCTTGAATTGTTTCATAGATATTCCTCCGTTTCAAAATTTGCGCAACACGCACTTAGGCATATTACGCTATTGTATTAATTATACTCCTATAACCGCTTAAGTGCAACGATATTTAACACATTTCGTTTGTTGTTTGTATAGAAAAAAGCTCACATATTTTGGTAAATATGCACAAGTAGAAAAAGCGGTTTTTGCTACACAATCACAAAACAAAAGCCGCACAAGGTCATTTTGTACAAATAATCCGTGTGCGACTTATATATAATTACTTTTCTTCTTTTATATCACGCATCGTGAGACTGATTCTCTTCTTTTCAACCTCAACTGAAAGCACAGCAACCTTTACAATATCGCCGACTTTCAGCACCTCGCTAGGGTGTTTAATAAACTTGTTACAGATACGGCTGATATGGACAAGTCCATCCTGATGTACGCCGATATCGACAAACGCGCCAAAGTCGATGACATTACGTACAGTACCTGTGAGCACCATACCAGGCTTCAAATCCTCCATCGAAAGGACATCGGTACGTAAAAGTGGTGGTGGCAACTCATCTCGAGGGTCACGACCAGGCTTCGAAAGCTCTTTAACAATATCTTCGAGTGTAGGCACACCGACATCTAATCTAGAGGCAATTTCTCCTATTCCGCCTAATGCTGCTACCTTTTCTTCAATACTTGAAACACCACCGTTTTTGATATCCGCGGCTTTGCAACCACACAGCTCGATAAGTTTCTTCGCAACGTCATAGCTTTCAGGGTGCACTCCTGTGCTGTCAAGAGGATTTTTGCTCTCACTTACTCGTAGGAAGCCTGCACACTGTTCGAAAGCTTTCGGGCCGAGCTTCGGAACTTTCTTTAATTCCGCACGAGAATTAAACTGACCGTTTTCTTCTCTGTATTTGACGATATTATCGCACACAGCAGACGATAAGCCCGCAACTCTCTTAAGTAACGAAGATGACGCGGTGTTCAAGTCAGCGCCAACGTTGTTAACACATTCTTCAACGATACCATCAAGAGCAGAATCGAGCTGTTTAGGTGGCATATCGTGTTGATACTGACCGACGCCGATAGCTTTAGGCTCGATTTTTACAAGCTCTGCGAGTGGATCCTGAAGACGTCTAGCGATAGAAATCGCACTTCTTAAAGTAAGGTCAAACTGCGGAAATTCTTTAGCCGCTAACTTTGACGCAGAGTAAACAGACGCACCCGCTTCGTTTACAACCATATAAGAAACCTTCTGGTCAATCTCAGAAATAACGGAAGCTGTGAACATCTCGGTTTCTTTCGATGCGGTACCGTTACCAATAGCGATAATCTCAACATTGTGCTTTTTGATAAGCATTTTTAAGATTCGCTTTGACTCATCAATCTTTGCCTGAGAATGAGTTGGATAGATAATATTTGTGTCGAGCACCTTACCGGTAGGGTCAACAACAGCAACCTTACAACCTGTGCGGTAACCAGGGTCAAGACCGAGTGCGACCTTGCCTTTTACTGGAGGTTGCATAAGAAGCTGACGCAGGTTAGTCGCAAAAACTTTGATAGCGCCTGTGACAGCTTTGTCGGTGAGCTCATTTCTGATTTCTCGTTCAACCGATGGGAAAATGAGACGGGAATACGCATCTTTGCACGCCTCGTAAACAGCATCAGAGCACATCGATGTGCCTTTTACCATAACTGACGCGATAGAGTTGAGCGGTTTTTCGTCGTCGAGCTTAATGCTGACTTTTAAGAAACCTTCCTTCTCACCCCTGTCAATAGCGAGCACTCGGTGTGATGCGATTTTCGAAACAGCTTCTTCGAATTCATAGTAAATTGTATAAACACTCTCGGCGTTTTCATCCGCAGCCTTAGACACAACTGTCGCATTGTGGAAGCATAAATTACGGATACGCTTGCGGATTTCCGCGTTATCAGAAACAGTTTCAGCGATAATATCCAAAGCACCCTGAAGTGCATCTTCTGCGGTGTTTACGCCTTTTTCTTCGTTTATATAATCCTGTGCAAGTGTGAGAGGGTCAGCCTTTTTGTCTTCCTGCGCTAAAATATACTCAGCGAGTGGTTCTAACCCCTTTTCTTTTGCGACAGAAGCACGTGTTTTACGCTTAGGTCTGTACGGACGATAAATGTCCTCTACTTCAGAAAGAGTAGTAGCTTTTTCTAAAGCAGCTACGATTTCGTCTGTCAGCTTCTCCTGTGCATCGATTAAATCTCTTACCTCCTGCTTTCTCTTGTCTAGATTTCGCAGATAATCGAGTCGGTCTGAAAACTCACGAATGAGCTGGTCATCCATACTACCGTGAGCTTCTTTACGGTATCTGGCGATAAACGGAATAGTGTTGCCTTCGTCGAGCAAGTCAATAACATTTTTGGCGTAATCAACTTTGATATTAAAATGCTGAGCAAGGCTTAATGCATAATCTATCATTTTGGTTTCCTTTCAAATAAAAATTATAGCAGCATTATACCACTAAAAAGCTATAAGCGCAAACCTTTTTGTAACACATTAAGAGCGAGTGAAATAATATGTAGTGTACACAGAAAGGAGGAAATCACATGTGTTCTAACAACGTTTTCGGTGGCGGCAACTGCTGCTGGATCATTATTCTTCTCGTTATCTTATGGGCTTGCTGCGGCAACAACAACGGTAACGACTGTGGCAACTCCTGCGGTTGCGGCTGCTAATTAAAATCAAATAACGTATAAAACAAACCACCGACTCAGCAGAGCCGGTGGTTTTGCTTATGCTTTCTTTTTAGCAAATAAAATCGACACAAATTTTGTCACACCTTTTGTAATAAGGTGAAGCGCAACACACGCAAAAGGAACACTCACCAAAGAAATAATATATGTTACCTTTTCGTTTGGCAGAGTTCCTGCTTTAACCATATACCCTACAGAGTCAAAAATCAGAATGTGGGTCAGATAAATCTCGAAAGAGTACTTGCCGACAAAAGACAGCGCCTTCACAATTAGTGAAGTAACTTTGTTCTTATCGAGCAGATTCATAACAACAGAAACACCTACACACAGTCCCGGTGTAATAAGAATAAAAGGATACCAGTAAAGAGCGTAGCTCCAACGATAATCGCGAAAATGTTCAAATGACAGCCACAATAAAATAAAGCCTGCCACTGACATCAACAAATATATAACGATTTTATAAGCGCTGAGTTTCTCACGCTTTTTACTGCTTTTCGCAAAAAGCATACCGATATAGAACACAGGTAAACGTGACACTGTGATAATCAGAGTATTAGAAGTCCAGAACGGCACAGAAAGCGCAAATAACAGAACAACTATCAAAAGCTGTTTAAACCCATCAAACCTGTCTACCACTTTTTTGAAATACGGTGCCAGTATGTAAAACAGCAGAATTGCACTGATATACCAATTAAACGATGCGCCCTTACCGGTGAAATTCTGTATGCCGAAAATATTTCCTAAAACGTTGGAAAGTTTCATATCAAAAGCTTTGAACGCATACAAAAACCAGAACGGTAAAAAGCACCAATAGGTTGGGAAAATACGCAAAAATCGTTTTTTCACAAAAAGGGATATATCATCATTGCGACAAAGTGAATAATAACAACCTAAACCCGAAGCGAAAAGGCAAATATCAACACCGCCATATCCGATATTCTTGAAAAAGTTAATCGGGAAAACGTAAGATGAGTGATAAATAACCACCCAGAGCATCGCAAGTCCCATCCAGACACTACGATATTTCAACGTGCTTTCGTATTTCAAACAAAACCCTCCAATCCTCACTAAACTGAATATAATTTTAGCACTTATTCCAAATTTAGACAAGTGTTAAATTAACGGTTATTGAATACATCATGATCTACAATATGTTGACATATCTGCTGATTAATTTTTCGCTCACCAGCTTAGAGTTCAAATCTCGTTGATAATATAAATGAAAGCAAACGCAAAAGCGTCCGCCTTCTTTTTTTGCTTCTATGCGCTGAACAAGATGAAACCAATCGTATTCGTCGCAAAGTTTGAAAACATATGTATCAACCACGAAAGATAGATATTGTTGTACTTTTCGTTGAAATAATTAAAAATCACACCGCCTATAAAAAGACCTATCAAAGACAATAAAACAACCCACACTGAGAACCACCCTATCATCATAGCTACGTGATAAACAGCAAACATCAAAGAACTGAATATGTACGCAAACTTTCTGTTTGATACCTCTTTAAGTGTCAAAAACGAAAAGCCTCTGAAAAAGAATTCTTCGAGCAACGAGTTTGCAAATGAAATATATAGAGCTACAAAAACAAAATTTTGTTTGTTCACACCTGTTGTAGATGTCAGGCTTGAAGTAAGTGATGAAAAATCAAAGACATTTCTGAAAATAAAATATGCAGACATGATAAAAGCATAAACCAGCACACCCATAAAAAGTGCAAGTGTAAGCCCTTTTTTATCTGGTTTAAATACTTTCGTGATTTTATATTCTTTATCAAAAAGCGAGTATACAAAAGGTAAAAGCAGGAACATCGCGATTTTTATTACAGACTTAATCGCATATCCGGGCTGAATCACCGCATCCACTACACCCATACATACACACGCAAAAACAGTGAATAAAACGATATATATTTTACGACTCAAAACATCACCTCCGATTACATTATAACATATTCAGTAGAACCCACAAGGAATTTTTTCGCCTAAAACCAATTCGTCGCTCGCCCTCTTAGAGTTCAAATCTCATTTTAAGTAAAAAACGAGGCGCACCGTGAAGGTGCACCTCTGCGCTGTTCGATAAATTGAAATATGTTGATTATATTGGTGTTCCTACTTCAATTAAGTTACCATCCAAATCGTAGAATCTGACCACCTTTTGCCCCCAACTATGTGTCATCAAGTGATTGACATCACAGATTCCAATGATTTTCAATGAAATCGCGCAAGCGCGATGAAATCCTTACTTCGTTCGGATGAAATCTGCTTTGCAGATGAAATTAAATCCGTCCTTATCTCCCGACAAAGTCGGATTTCATCACGAAGTGATTTCATCCATCGCAGGTGGATTTATCCCGTCCGATAGGACGGATTTAGTTGAAAAGAAACACCATTTGTCCGGTAGACAAATGGTGTTTCTTTTCTGGCCCGCCCGAAGAGATTTGAACTCCCGTTCTCCGGAATCGGAATCCGTTGCGTTATCCAGCTGCGCCACGGGCGGATATATGCTAAATATTATAGCTTTTAAGTATAATTTATTCAAGCTTCTTCAGAAAGCTCAGCCCACAGCTCGTACTGATTTTCAAGTTCGCTTTGCTTTTCTTCGAGATCTTCAGTAATCTTTGACAGCTTTTCGTAGTCACTCATTACGCTTTCGTCATTCATCTGAGCGTTTAAGCTTTCAATTTCTTCTTCAAGGCAAGCGATTCGCTCCTCACAGTTTTTAAGCTGAGTTTTGCGTTTACGCTCCTGTGCTTTCTGCTGTTTTTGAAGCTGATAATCGTTGAGCTTATCTTTGTTCTGAGGCTTATTATCAAAAACAGAAAGCTCTGCCTTCACCACATTTTGTGTATGCTCGAGATAGTTGTCGTAGTTACCGAGATACTCCTTAAACCCGTCTTTATCCATGTACAGAACACGGGTTGCGAGTTTGTTTATGAAATATCTGTCGTGGCTGATAATAAGCATCGTACCGCCGTAACTGAGAAGTGTCTTTTCAAGTGCTTCGCGAGAGCTTGTGTCGAGGTGGTTCGTCGGCTCATCAAGAAGTAGGAGGTTACCGCGTTTAAGCATCAGCTTTAAAAGCGATACTCGAGCTCTCTCGCCACCACTCATTTTTGACAACTTTTTAAAAACATCGTCGCCTTTGAACATAAACGAACCGAGTGCTGTGCGAACTCTAGTTAAATCCATCTGCGGATACGCATCGTACACCTCGTCAAGTGCGGTCTTTGATAAATCGAGATCATTTTGCATCTGGTCAAAATAACTCATATCGACTTTTGCGCCAAAGCGAATATGCCCCGAGTCAGGTACACACTGTGAAGTAATAGTTTTAAATAATGTACTTTTACCACAGCCGTTAGGACCGATAATGAAAACCCTCTCGCCTTTCTTTATGTGCATCGAAAGATCAGAGAATACCTGCTTTTTATCAAAACTCTTGCACAAATCGTAGCACATAAGCACGTCCTGACCGCTCTCACGAGCAGGTTCAAGCTCAAACGACAAAGTCTCAAGCTCGCTGTCAGGAGCGACAAGTTCTTCTTTTATCTTATCGACCTGATGTTGCTTGCTTCGCGCTGTGACTAGATTTTTCTCTCTATTCCAGCGTTTTTGTTGTTCGATTATGCCTTCAACGCGTTTGATTTCACGCATGTCGTTTATGTACTTATTGCGAACAGCCTCTTGTTCATGCTCTTTTTTCTTTATAAAAGTCGAGTAGTTACCATCGTAGATAGTCAGCTTGTTGTGTTCAAGCTCAATCGTTTTGTTAGTAACCGCATCGAGGAAGAATCGGTCGTGGCTGATGAGGATAATCTCGCCTTTAAAGTCACGCAGAAATCCCTCAAGCCAGCTTATAGCATTCACGTCGAGATGGTTAGTCGGCTCGTCGAGTAGTAAGAGATTTGCTCCAGACAAAAGAAGCTTACACAGCGAGAGTTTAGACATCTGGCCACCGCTTAATGTACCTGTCGGTTTATCGAATTCGCTCTCTAAAAATCCAAGTCCCAAAAGTGCTGAACGAGCTCTGCTCTTGTATGTAAGACCACCCTCACGCTCAAAAAGTTCGATTAAATGTGTCTGCTGTAGTACAAGCTCGTCGAGGTCACCATCGCCGTTTTCAATTTTCTGTGACACCGCGTCGATTTCAGATTGCATATTTTTAAGGTGCTCAAAAACACTCAAAACCTCGTCATAAATCGAGCGGGTAGGATGTGTACACGCGTGCTGTTGCATATAACCTACAACTGTGTCTTTTGATACAGACACACTGCCCGAAACAGGTGTGACATCGCCGTTGATTATACGGAAAATCGTAGTTTTTCCGACGCCGTTTGCGCCGATGAAGCCGATTTTGTCGCGTGGCTCTATGTTAAAGCTGACATTAGTAAAAAGATTACGTTCAATATAGGTCATCGTCAGATTATGAACAGAAAGTACCGGCACAGTCTCACCTCCAGAAAAATAAAAGTAGAATAAAATTAATGAAATGGTCGAGAGCAATAAAAAGATAAACAGTGAGCGCAAAAGAAATCAGCATATCAGCGATCTTAAGCTGTGAAAAATCGAGAATGTACAAAAACCGAGCGCTTAAGAAAATCAAAGCAAACGGAAGGGCACATTTCAGCACAAACCCGAGTAAAAAGTCACTTATAAAAGTTCTGGCAAGCGGATTCGCTTCATAAAAAAGTCCTGTCGACAATAGAGTTACTGTACACACCCAATCAACAACATTGAGCAGATAAACAAGGTACAGCTTCTTTCCTAAACTCACGCTTAATTTACTCTCAGACATAAAAACACCTCAAAGGGTATTTTGCCCTATGAGGTAAACCTTATGTAATTTACAGTTATTTTACAATAGCAACGCAGAAAAATCAATATACCGAAGAAT
>JAZSFG010000154.1:0-13254 GCA_045532065.1 Ruminococcus sp.
AGCATCTTTGTTTTCTACAACACTTGTGTAACCGCTCGAGTTTACTGCCTTGATTTTTACTTTTGACAGCTCTTCGCATCGCTTTATAGAGCTTACAAAACTTGTGTATCTGACCGATTTTTCGTCATCAAAAGGCGAAAATTCAACAACTTCTGCATCATCATTTTGAGTGAAGATAATCTCTCCCAGTTCGTTCACTCTCGGTATAGTACCGTATGCATTTTTAGAGAAATCCTCTATCGCCTGCCAGTTTGTGTAGCCCTTTTTGACAGTCTGCGAGCCGTAATATGTACGCTCTTTTTCATTTTTAGAGCTTATAGAAAACGGAGTCGCGTGGTTTTTCAGCACTACCGAAGTACTCGGGTGTGTGTAGCCTATCGGCACGCTTTCGTTGTCGAGTAATCGCGCTGCGTAGCTTCTGGCAGTAATTTTAAGATACTCACCGCTACTGCTCATCAGATGCTGTTGTTCGTCCACAACCCCCGAAAAGACGACAATATCATCATCTTTAATGACTACCTCGCACAGCTCACTCACGTCCTCGTACAAAAATAAAACGCTCATATCGTGTGCAGGCACATTCTCGTCCATATTAATCGACAGCTTGAGAGGTTTAGTAAAAACCACCTCGTTTTTCTCTACATCGGTAAAAATAAATCTCAGCATATACACACCTCGTCATTGTCTTTCAGCTCATCGACAAACATAAGCTGTGGATTGAGCTTTATAAGCTCATCTATGTCGGTATCCGTTTTTGCACTTATCTCCCACAGCGATTTCTCACCCTTTACTGTGTATGTATTAGTGTAGTGCTTTCGCTCACTCTTTTTGTTTTCTCTGACAAAAGTGAAGCTATATGTAAGCACGTTTTCTTTGTCGTCAGCCTCGATATTCAGCTTCTTGAAATATGCGTACATCGGAGGAATATTCGGTAAGCACAAAACTTCTGTGTCTGACTCTTCGTAGAGCTTTCGAAGTTTGCTGTACTGTTCAAAACAATCTTCACCGTAAAGCTCACCCACACCGCTTATAATAAGTTCTTTTTCGCCGAAGTTTTTTACCACATCAGCACAGTACGGAATCTCTACGCTTAAAACCTTCTTCTCGCTTGAAATCTCCAGACTCTTCGGGTTATGGTGCCACGTATAGCCCTTATATCTCATCGCACAAAGTTTCATCGTGTGCTCACCTCCAGTTCCTCATAAAAGGTGCGGTTATATCTTCTGCTGTCACGTTCAAACTCGTTGCATAAGTAAAGAGCTGTGTCTATTTCGCTCATCTCACCTTTAAAGAAAGTGTAGAGATTTTCAAAAGCTTTGTTTCTCTCGTTTTCATTCATCACGCTCTACCCTCATTTCTTTTGCTTCTATTGTGTAGCTGTAAATTAGCGGTTTGTTCTGAGAAACTTCTTTTTCACAGCTCTTCAGATTACAGAAAAGGTACTCATACGAAAACGCGTCACACTCAACTTTAAGCGTAAAAGATTCTTTTTCAAACACCGATGAATCAAAATACGAAAACGCTTTTACACACAAAGTGTAGGCTTTCTTTTTGTTGATTGTGTCAACATTTTCACCGTTTAAAAACTCTTTTATCTCGTAACAAAGAACATTCTCCTTAGCTGTAAAATCGGTGACAAAACACAGTATTTTATCATCTACGCTGAGCTTTACATCGTTTCCTTTTACTATTCTTACTATATTCACCTTGCTACCTCCTCGCACACACAAAACGACATCTGTACGTGTACATCTCTGTACACGCACATTGCATCGTCACAAAAGGCAACAGGCAGGATTTTTATGTCACTACACACAGAAGATGTGTCGTTTTCTTTAATCGCACGAGTGAGCTCGTTTGACAGCGTAACAAGCCCCTGACCACCGACATCTTTTTTTGCAAAAAGTCTGAATTTCAGCGTTATGTCATACATGCTGCCTTTTAAATTTTCACCCACGTAATCGCCTAAAAAGGATGTCCCGACCTTGCTGTCGAGCTGTGACACAGCGATTAAATAGTCGTCTGTAAGTTCACCACACGGTGCAGAAGAATAACCTTTAATAAAACAGATATCCATAAGTGCCTCGTCTTTTTTTACCTTACGTACAAACTCGTCAATGCTGTTTTCAATCAGTTTCATAATCATCCCGCCTTTGCTCGTTATACTCTCTTAGCACCGCCCACACATATAAGACCTTGTTCATAAACACAAAGTTCTGTGTGCTGTGCACAACATAAGTTTTGTCGAAAGAGGTGATCACAGTCCCCACTTTAAGAGGATAAAAACCGTGACCTATGTACAAAAAGTAGTTTTTGTTGTACAAACCGCCCACATCGATATACTCGCTTTTTTGATAACGTTTTCTGAGCGGTTGAATAAATGCCTTGGTCTTTGTGTCTTTTTCGCCTTTGATGTGAACATCAGTGCCGTAGGTGTCTATCATATTTTTGACACTGGTGTAAAAGCTCATACACTCACCCTCATAAATCCCGAAAAGCCGAAGTTTATCAGGTCTGATACTTCATCTTTCTGAATTTGCCACAACTTTGATGCGTTCTCAATCATGTTGGAGCTTTCAGTAATCTGCACGTCACCGGCTTTAAAGCTGTGTGCGTGTGCACTTTTACACAGCGAATACTTATAGTATGCAAAAGTAGCACACGCGTATGACAAACGATTTTTCTCATCCTGTGTCAAATCGCTTTTTTTCAAGTTCTTCTCAAAGTATTTTATGCAGTCAATTATGATAAAAACCCACTTGGAAATTTCTTCTTGCTCGAGGTCCGACACCAGAGCAAATCTGTCTAAAACATCTTTTAAACTCAAGGTGTCACCTCCTCTTAGTATGTAAGCTTAACTGATGCGTCGTTGAAAATCTTCGCAAAACCTGCAGTACATGTAACAGCGGCACGCTCGAGCTGTCTGTCGATAAGCTTGTCGTAATCTGTGACTACGTCGCCAGCCTTGACCATCTCGAGTGCACAGTTCTTGTCCATACCGATGATAAGGTCGTCGCTTATTGCGTCAGTGTGTAAGAGCTTCGCACCGAGTGGTGTCACCATAGTACCCTTCTTGATGAAAGAAGAGTTTGCGTTGTCTTTCATCTCGTTCATAGAGAGAATCTTCTTCATAGCGTTTGTCGGCGCTAAAATAGTGTTGAGCTCGTACGGAGAAAGCTGTGCCCATAATGTCACGAGGTCATCGTATGAGATTTCACCGCTTGCGATGCTTTCTACTGAAATACACGCGTTGGAATTGCCATCACCGTTTAAGATTGTGTCAACAGCGTCTTTTAACTGTGCGCGTGCGATATACGCACCAATCTGGTTAAGAGTTACTGTGAAGAGGTCGAGTCGCTGGAAGCGGAGTGCTTCGTATGATGACACGAGCATTCTGCCTCGCTTGTGGAGTTTAACGAGGTTTTCGTTTGTCTTAACGACAGTCTGCGGAATGAACGCCGCCTCGTTTACAACCTTAAGCTCTTTGTCCTTTTCGCTCATATTAGAGCTGATGCTTCTGTAGTCCATACCGTCGATATTTGTGACAGTTGCCACTACGTCCTTTAAAATATCAGCCTTTTCCATACCCTGCTTTACTGCGCGTGATACATACTCTGGGAAAAGTGCCGCTGAGTTTGAACACTGGAAGAACTTCTCCACAGTGTCTGAACCCTCGCCTGACACCTTGATGTCAAAGCGCTTGAGCTGACGAGAAAAAGCGTCTAAATTTTCGATTTCTGTACCTGCATAGTTGCAAGATGGGTCTAAACTTTCGAGTACATCAGTTAAGCTCTTGCCCTTTGACTGATACATACCCTTTTCAAGATTAATTTTTTCAAATAATTCCATTATTCATCTTCCTTTCAAATTAAAGAATAAAGCCGACAAGGTTTTCTTCAACGCTGACAACTAAGTACTCTCTGCCTGATGCTGTGCTCTTGACTGAGTTGTTTGTACCTGCTGAGATTTTGCAGTAACCCGGTGTGAATGAGTCTTCTGTCGGCATCTCAATGTAGCCTGAAAGCTGAACAGCAGCGTAGCCGTTACGTACGTTTACTGCAACGCCTACCATATTGTCAGAATCAGCACAAGCAGAAACTGTGTGTGAACCTGCCATCTTAACAGGTGTGCCCATTGTTACATTTGTGTCCTCCACCATGAAAGTCACAACGTTTTCGTTATATCCAGAAAAATTTACGTTCATATTTATTCCTCCCGTTAAATTGTAAATTGAAAGTTTTCATAACTTTTGTTTTCGTTATACTGTGAATCTCTTGCCATAAGCTGAGGCTCAGATTCACTCTCGTACTTTTTTGAGTACGCTTCTTTAAGCTCTAAAAGCTCACTCACAGAAAGTTTCTTCACAATACCCTTGAGTGTGTCCATATTCACACCCTGAAGCTGTGCACTCATTTTTGAGAGCGTTTCGCTTTTTAAGGTTTCTTTGTAGTACATTCCGTCTTTTGCAAGCGCTTTAAGTTCATTCATATACTCATAAAGAGCCTTTGTTTCACAGCTTTTAAGCAGTAGCTCTTCGCCTTTTTCAACCTTTTTGAGAAGGTTGTTCATATTTTTCAACTCCTTTTTTGTGTCTGAAAAAGCCTTAATTACTCCTGCGTTTTTCTGCGCAGGAATCGCAACAAAGCTGAATTCGTACGCGTCATATACGTCGCACAGCTCGCCGTAACACAGCGTATCGCTATATGTAGTGCCCTTTGTGTGACTACACGAAAGCGAGTTAATGTCACCTTTGCACACAGAACATCTTGTCTTTCTGACAGCACAGCCGACGCTGACTTCCTTTAAAATCCCTGATTCAAGCGACAGAATGAGGTCGCTGTTTTTCTCGCTTTTCGGAAGATACGCACGAGCGACTAGGCGATAGTAATCTTCGCCTGTCTTTGTCTTTTTGCCGTCGACTTTCTCGACCTTACAAGAAAAGATTCTCGCTGTCTGATTTTTCGATTTTGCCTCGTGGTCGAAAATCCCTGTCTTTCCGACGAAAAGTTTTTCGAGCTCATAAAGCGACTCCACGGTAAACCTCTCAAAATCTCTGTCAATGTCGTTGTCACACAAAACCACGGAAAACACATAGATTTCATCTTTTGTGAACTCACGCTTTGTATATGTGTTGATAAGTTCAAGCTCATTTTCATTTACAAATTCATCTTTGTTTTTTATTACTACTCCTGTTTTCAAAGCTACACCTCCCCGATTTGTCTTTCAATCTGCATCGCTTTTGCGTTATCAAGACGAGCTGAAGCAAGCTCCGTTTCATCCTGAAGGTTAATACTACTCCACTCGATTTCAAATCTGTCGTCGTATCCGTTTGACCTTAAAAAATACCTGCAGATTTTTCTGATAACAGGGTTTAAAATCGTACGGTAGTACTCAAGCTCTGAGGTTAGAATATCCGCCTGCTGAGCACTCATACGCTCTGTTGAGCTCCACGAAAGGCCAAGTAAAAACGGTGGTATACTGAGCTTTGCAACGATCTGCTCGAGCAAATGTCGAATTTCAACATCACACGAAAGCACCTGATTATCCGCACCGATAACCTTTACCGACACATCACCGACGCTCACAAAGTCGCAGACGTTTGTTTTATCGCGCATAGCCTTGCTCCACTCGCGAGCGATTTCCTGTGCTCTGTGTTTTGTGCTGACAGTACCATTGTCAGAGGGCTTATAGTTAATCGCAAAACGCACGTTGCCGACTCTCTCGAAATTCACACCGATGGTATTGAAAATCTTTAAGAGTATGGAGCTTACAAACGGCAAGCCTTTGAGAATTGACTCGCCGTAGAGCATATCAGGCTCGGGGTTTAGCGCACTCACACAGATAAACTCAGGTCTTTTCACCCTGCTTTTTGTGCCATCTGCGTTTTTTACATACATATCGCACAACAGCGGATTTTTCGACTTTTTAAGCTCTACGCTTTTAAGCGAAGCATTATAAAGCGCTCGGATTTTTGAGCTATCTTTACTTACGACAATCTCCGAAATCGAAGTACCATAAGTCAGAAGCTCGTCGAGATGCACGTACAAAAACTGCATAAAGCCTACACCTGTGCGGTTCACCTGCACATATTTTAAGAAATCATCCATCGCTTTCTGAGCGTTTTTGTCACTGCATTTAATCTCGAAAGTGCCCACCAGTCGCACGAGCTTGTTAACAGCCGCGTCGATTACAGGCACCGCTTCCCTGAGCGTTTTATAAAGTTCAAACTGTGTTCTGTTTAACGGGGAGTATCCATCAAGTGCGTAAAACGGGTGCTGAAAGCCTGATTGTCTGCTAGTCTGCACAACACAGTCGTTATCTACGCTCTTGTCTCTTTTTGATAGTAATTTCAATATGTTACCTCCCTAGGGTAGAGCAAATAATCCGAACTCCGTTTTAAAAAGACGGATTTTTGCTCATACTTTGTTAAAATACTCGTTAATCCGCCAGGATTAACTGCGTTTTGCGCCTTGTCTGAACAAATATCCGTTCTTTTTGAAATATTCGACCTCAAAGAGAGAATATTTGGAGTGATTTTTATTCAATACAGGCGCAGTAAGGCTGACGCCTTACAAGAATGGATTGGGTAAAAAGCGCCGAAATAAGCCGCTTTGAGGCGGGCTCGGATTATTCGCTATACCCTAATTAATATCTGTTTATTGCAACAGCCACATCGTCGTCGCTGTCAGCAAAATTCAGTGCTGATACAAAATATCTGATGTCGTCCATAGCGTGGTCGTCCTTTTTTATCACAGAGTCACCTACGCTGTTTTCGTTGTACCTGTACAGCGAAAACTCGCGTTTACTGTCTTCGCAGTTTTTGCAGATTCTTACGCGCTTTTCTTTTAAGGCACTGCTTACACGACGGATACCGTCAATCACGTTGTTGTCTGCCGATATAACTGAAAAGTCCGTGTGTCTTCTTAACACTTCGATAAACGAAGCGGCCGACGGGTCAACCACAACAAAGCTTACTTTTCTATCGCCTATAAGCTCTTTTAAAGCCTCGTAGTGTTCGTAATCCGTGCGTTGGAAACCACGCTTTTTAGAGTCAAAGTAATACTCATCTATTCTGTACCACACGTCGTTTTGCTTGCCCCACAGACCAAACGACGATGGGTTTACGGTGCCGTAGTCACACGATACAGCGTACTGCGAAAAAGAGCCTTTCGGCACGTCGCAGAACACGTCCTCGCTATCCATAAACGGATATACAGCACCGCTTACAGCAACCCACTCACCCTTTACAAAGCGGTTATAGAAAGCGCCTGAATACAGTTTTTTGTAACGCTCTATCATCGCTTTCGAGAGTGACGGGTTGTCGTGCATATCAAAGTGGATGTAAAGCGTGTTTTTCTCACTCGCTTTCTTTATCCACTCGTTGTAGAACCAGTGCGACGGATACTCGGGGTTGCAGTTAAAAAAGAACTTCGAACCTTGTACTGAACATCTACCTAACGCCTGCTCGACAAAAGACCTCGGCATCAGCGCAACCTCGTCCAGAAGAACTCCACTTAGCGTCACTCCTTGGATAAACGACGCCGCACCCTCGTCTTTTCCGCCGAAAAGATAAAACCTGTTTGTCCTGTTCTGAAACGTAAGCTCTAAAAGATTCTGCGACTTTGTTTCTTTCACTTCAACTCCTAGCTCCCTTAACGTAGAAAGAAGCGGTACAACAAGATTTCTGTTAAGAGATTTAATCGTTTTGCCGCACATCGCAAACGAAGAATCATCAAAGCTTCTGAAAGCCCACAGCACGAACGACAGCGACAGACAGAATGTCTTTCCTGAACGGATTGCTCCGTCGCAGATGATTCCGTCTTTATTTCTGTATTTTGAGCCGTCACACCAGAATGTAAGCGCAAGTAACTGCTTCTTAGAAAATGGCTTGAACGTCATTTTCATCACCCTCGCTTAAGTTCATCGCACCAAAGTTCAGCGCATCAAAAAGGCTTGTCTGCGACTCTTTTTCGTCTTTGAGCTCATAAAGCATCGACAGCGCCTTTGCTCTGTCGAAAAACTTTATCTCCATCGCTCCGTCTTTGCCTTTTTTGATTTCACTCACATTAAACAAGTCTAAATTTTCAATTGTCTTTTTTGACGGACTGTCCATATAAAGCAGGCTCACAGCGTCTGTTATTTTTGAGAAAGCCAGTTTTTCAAAGCCTGCAGATGCTACGCTCTTTAACGCGCCTGTGCGGGCTTTAGACAACTTGCCAATCTCGCTTACTATTTCTGACCTTGATAAGAGCTGACAGCCTTTTTCGTACGGATTTTTTGTATATCCCGCGTATATTGCCGACTGCTCTGTGCCGCACGCGTTTGAGTAGTACACACAGAACAGCTTTTCGCGTCGGGATAGTCCGTTTTTGTTGTTATTCAAAATATCTCTCCTTTCACTTGTCCTACACTTAACCTGAAAAAACGGAAAAAATTGCATACTTTTATGCAACTTTTGAAAAAATTCTTAAAAATTTCTATATTTTCTTAATTTTTGGTAATGATAATGCTGAAAATTCCACTCAAAAAGGACGGATAATATGCTAACTAGCGATTTTGCCCATAATAAAAAAACGCTCGAAAAAGCCTTGAACAGCGACAACTGTTTTGACATAATCGAGCGATGTATTACTTTAAATGGTCATGACGCCGTGATGTTTTACATCGACGGCTTTGTAAAAGATGATACTTTAGAACGTGTTTTGGAATATTTTTACCAGAATGCAGATAACAAAAATCTTAAAGATGCACGCACCTTTGCGTCATACTGCGTGCCGTATGTCGAAATAGACGTATTAGAAAATGTAGACGAAATCGTAAAAAATGTTTTGTCGGGTATTTCGTGTCTTATGGTCGACGGATTTACGCAGTGCGTTATGCTTGATATGCGTACTTACCCACAGCGTGCGACATCACAGCCACAAGACGACAAGGTACTGCGCGGCTCAAAAGACGGCTTTGTCGAGACACTCATATTCAACTGCGCACTGATAAGGCGAAGAATACGAGACCCACATTTCACAACAACCGCTGTAAGTGCAGGAAACAGCTCACAGACCGACATCGTTATCTGTTATATGGATAACCTTGTTGATAAAAAACTGCTCAGTACTATAAAAAAGAAAATCCAGAATCTCGATATTAAGGATTTGTCGATGAATCAGCAAAGCTTAATCGAAGCACTCTACCCGCACAAATGGTACAACCCTTTCCCGAAGGTAAAATACACCGAGCGTCCTGACGTTGCGTCTGCGGTGTGTCTTAAGGGTAATATCGTAATTTTAGTCGACAACTCTCCGTCAGCACTGCTTTTACCGACGTCGATTTTTGAAGTAATGGAAGAAGCCGACGATTACTACTTTCCACCGATTACGGGAACGTATATCCGTATTGCGCGATATGTTATCACTCTGACATCGGTTTTTCTGACTCCGCTGTGGCTTTTGTGCGTACAAAACCCACAACTCGTACCTGAACAATTTAAATTCATTATACCTGACACATCATCGCTTAACATCCCGATATTCTTACAGCTCTTGCTGATAGAAATCGGTATCGACGGATTGCGTCTTGCTGCATTAAACACCCCTGACACGCTCTCAACATCTCTTAGTATCGTCGGTGCTCTTGCATTTTCGCAGTTTGCGATTGACTCGGGTTGGTTTACGATGGAAGTAATTCTGTATATGGCATTTGTCACCATAGCTAACTACTCACAGCCATCTTACGAGCTCGGCTACTGTCTGAAATTCCTGCGCGTTATACTGCTTATATTAACCCGAATATTTAATATCTGGGGATTTGTAGCAGGTATTCTGCTAAATCTGGTCTTGCTGTTCACAAACAAAACTCTGTCAGGCAAGAGCTATATGTATCCGCTGTTCCCTCTTAACCCTCGCGAACTACTCTTAAAGATTACTCGTATCCGCCCTAAATCTAAAAAAACAGATTAACGCACAAAACCGAAAACACAATAGCCGTAAAATCCGCCATAAGCGAAGCAAAAAGCGTGTGGCGGATTTTTGTTTTCTTAATAGCCGAGAAGTACACAGTTATCGCGTAAAATGTAGTCTCTGTCGCACCTGCGATTACACACGCGCACCGTGATACGAAACTGTCGGGGTCGTTATCTTTTAGGGTCTGAGTAAGTAGCGCTGTCGACCCTCCACCCGAAACAGGACGAAGTAAAGACAACGGCAAAAGCTCTTTCGGAAAACCCAGAAACTCCGTCACAGGCGACACAAAATCACACAGCATATCAAGTGCACCGCTAGCTTTAAGCATCTCAACCGACACTATTAGCCCTATTAGCGTTGGCGCAATATTATACATAGTTTTGATTCCGTCTTTCGCACCATTTACGAAAACATCGAAAACCTTAACCTTTCTAAAAAGCCCATATACGATTATCAGCGCAAAAACGCACGGCATTATGTAATTCATATTCTCTTACCTCGGCACATTGTTTTCGCAAAAAACAATCCTACAAAAAGCGCCACCACCGATGTTATCCACACACAGAAAATTATATCAAACGGCGTTTTACACCCGTACGATGAACGCAAAACCGCAACAGTTGTCGGCAAAAGCTGTACTGATGCCGTATTCATAACCACAAAAGTAACCATATCGTCGCTTACTTCATCTTTTTCAAGCCCGACGTTCATCTCTTTCATCGCGTTAATTCCGAGCGGTGTCGCAGCGTTTCCTAGTCCTAAGAGATTCGCACTTATATTCATACATATATATGAAAAGGCTTTTTCGTTTTTGTGAGCATCTTTGAAAAGCAGTCTGAGCAACGGCGCAAAAAGCGCACTAATCTTCTCTGTCAGCTTGCTTTCCCTCGCCACCTCCATAACTCCTGACCACAGACACATCATACCGCTCATCATAAACAGAAGCTCGACCGCACTCGAAGCACCATCCATCATCGACTGCGACAGCACCTCGCCATTTCCCGTAAAAAAAGAACAAATTATGCTCACAACCACCATAAATACGAAAATATACGACAGCAAATTACTACCACCTTTTGCCAAATTGAACATTTTATATAAAAAACATACTTTTTTTGACAAATTTTTATTGACATGCCAAAAGGGTGTTGATATACTTAAATTAACTTATCAAAGAAAGGAATGACTCCTTTATGAAACCTGCTGGTTTTATCTTAAAAATCGACCAATTAGGACGTATTGTAATCCCGAAACCTATCCGCAAAAAATATGACCTCGAACTCGGCGACAGTTTAGAGCTTTTCAGCGAAGCAGACGGTATTCTGATGAAAAAATACTGTATGAGCTGTGCGTTCTGCGGCAACGACGATAATCTCGTTAAATTCAAGGACAAGACTATCTGCGAAGACTGTATGAACGAGATTAAGAACATCTGATTTACCTGTTCATTTAAGTATATAAACGGATTTTTAAAATATTCTAAACGGGGGTTAATTATGAAAAGAACTGACAAAAAGAACTACTATCTTGATATTGCTGAAACCGTTCTTGAACGTGGCACTTGTCTTAGACGCAACTTCGGCGCAATCATCGTTAACAACGACCAGATTGTTTCTACTGGTTACGTAGGTGCTCCACGTGGCAGAAAGAACTGTATCGATATGGGCGTATGCGTCAGAGAACAGAACAACATCCCACGTGGCGAGCGTTACGAGCTGTGCCGTTCTGTACACGCTGAAGCAAACGCTATTATTCACGCATCACGTGATGCTATGCTCGGTGCTACCCTCTACCTCGTAGGTAAAGACGCAAAAACCGGCGAGTATGTTGAAAACGCGTGCGCGTGCTCTATGTGCAAGCGTATGATCATAAACGCAGGCATCAAAAAAATCATCATCCGAAACACAAAGGAAAAGTTCACCGCTATTTACGTTGACGAATGGATTCAGAATGACGAATCTTTAGACGCGGTTCTGGGTTACTGATAAGTTAGATATAAAAATAAAAGCACTCTGTAATTTCTACAGGGTGCTTTTTTGTTGCTTATATAAAAAACGGCTACCTCTGTGGTAGCCGTTAATTAATAACTTAATTAGTCGTTATTTGGAAAGAACTTGTCATGGATAGCTTCAACCGCGCTATCAGCATCACGCTCGTCAATAAGAACAGAAACTTTGATTTCAGATGTAGAAATCATCTGAATGTTAATCTGTCTGTCATAAAGAGCCTCGAACATTGTAGAAGCAACACCAGCGTGTGTCTCCATACCTGCACCAACGATAGAAACCTTAGCGATTTTGTCGTCGTAGTTTACAGCACCTGTACCATTGTCTGAAGCGAACTTCTCGCAGATAGCAAGAGCCTCAGCGCCCTTATCCTGTGGTACTGTGAAAGTGATGTCCTTTGTGCCGTCGCGACCGATAGACTGTAAAATAATGTCTACGTTGATATCCCTTGCAGAAAGCTTTGAGAACATTTTGAATGCAAGACCTGGCTTGTCAGGAATGCAAGTTACTGAGATACGAGCTACGTTAGTGTCTTTAGCAACACCGCTAATAAGCATTTTTTCCATTTTTGGTTTCTCCTTTACGATAGTGCCCGGCTTCTGTGTCAGGCTTGATAATACTTCGAGTTCAATGTTATATTTTTTTGCCATTTCGACTGAGCGGTTATTGAGTACCTGCGCACCGAGTGTCGCAAGCTCAAGCATCTCGTCGTAAGAAATTTCGTTTAATTTGAGAGCGCCCTTGATTTTTCTAGGGTCAGCTGTGTAAACACCCTCAACGTCTGTGTAAATCTGGCACAAATCAGCGTGCATAGCAGCAGCAATAGCAACAGCAGAAGTGTCAGAACCGCCACGACCTAATGTTGTAATATCGTCGTAACGTGAAACGCCCTGGAAGCCTGCAACTACAACAATCTTCTTCTGGTCGAGTTCCTGCTTGATACGGCTTGTGTCAACCTTGCGGATACGTGCCCATGTGTGTGATGATGTTGTCTTGAAACCAGCCTGCCAACCGAGCAGTGAAACTGCAGGGTAGCCGAGTTTCTGGATAGCCATAGCAAGTAAAGAGATAGAAATCTGCTCGCCTGAAGCTAAGAGCATATCCATTTCGCGTTTTGAACAAACGCTGTCGCCGTTGATTTCATTTGCTTTTTCAATTAAATCGTCTGTTGTGTCGCCCTGAGCAGATACAACAACTACTACGTTGTTACCTTTTTTGTAAGTGTCTGTAACAACTCTTGCGACGTTCATTACGTGCTCAGCGTCTTTTACTGAGCTGCCGCCAAATTTCTG
>JAZSFG010000025.1:0-6764 GCA_045532065.1 Ruminococcus sp.
TTTCTGTAAGCTCATCTGGTATTAAATAATCAAAAATCTTATCAAAATGGTAGACTGTATTTTCAACAGCTACGCGTGCGATAAGTTCTTCCATCATTCGTCTGTTTCAGGCTCTAAGATGTTAAATTTGTGGTTTTTGAAGTCTTCGATAGCGAGTAAAACAGGCTTATCGTCTGTGATGACATTCTCATCCTTGAAATTCTGCGCGATATCTCTAGCTCTTTTTGCTACGCCGATAACAAGTGCGTAACGGCTCTCCTTACCTGATAACATATCGTCAAGTGATGCTCTTTTCATAATTTATTCCTCCAAAATTTTGTTTTATTATTTTCTTTCATTTTTTATGTCAGCGATGATAGAGAGAATCTCATCTTTTGTTCTCTCGACATCGTCATTGATTACCTGATAATCAAACTGTGGTGCGTAGGACATTTCTTCAATAGCACGGTTCAAGCGCTGTTCAACTACCTCAGGTGACTCAGTGCCACGGGATGAAAGTCTGCGTCTTAATTCTTCAAGGCTTGGTGGTAAAACAAAGATTGTAACGCAATCAGGAAACAGCTTTTTGATCTGTAAGTAACCTTCAACCTCAATCTCGAGCATAACGTCCAAGCCTGAAGCTAACATATCACGTACAGACTTTTCAGGTGTGCCGTAGTAGTTATCACAGTACACAGCGTGTTCAAGCAGTTCGTTATTTTTAATCATCTCTTCAAAACGCTCGGATGTGACAAAGTGGTACTCAACACCATTTGTCTCACCCGGACGCGGAGCACGAGTTGTTGCAGAAACCGAAAGACGTAAGTTATCGTTTGATGCAAGCATTCGCTTCATAACTGTGCCTTTTCCGACTCCTGATGCTCCTGTGTAAACAATAAGTAAACCTTTATCCATTCTTTAACTCCTCTTCAAGACGGGAAGAAATTGTTTCAGGTGTGATAGCGGAGAGAATAATGTGGTCGCTGTCAGTAATAATAACAGCCTTACATTTTCTGCCGTAGGTAGCATCGATAAGTGAGCTGTCGGACTTTGCTGTCTGAATAATTCGCTTAATCGGGGCTGAATCAGGAGATACAACAGACACTACCTTTTCAGCTGAAACAACATTTCCAAAACCAATGTTAATAAATTTCACAGCAGTTCTCCTTATTACTCGATGTTCTGAATCTGCTCACGGATTTTCTCGATTTCGGATTTGATATCTACGACCTTGTGAGCAAGAATTGAGTCGGTGACTTTTGAGCCGATTGTGTTAGCTTCTCTGTTCATTTCCTGAACGATGAAGTCGAGCTTTCTACCAATAGGGACTCCGGACTCGAAGAAAGTCTTCATCTGCTCAAAATGGCTACGAAGTCGAACAGTTTCTTCATCAACAGCGACTTTATCAGCAAAGATAGCAGCTTCAGTAAGGATGCGCTGTTCGTCAATGTCAGTGTTAGAAAGCATATCTGTGATGCGTTTTGTGAGCTTTAAGCGATACTCTTCGACAGTAATCGGAGAACGCTCTTCGATTTGTGACACGATTTCCATAATAGTGTCAACACGTTTGAGCACGTCTTCCTTGAGCTTTTCGCCCTCGGCAGCACGCATTGAAAGGAAACCATCGAGTGCTACATCTAAAGCTACCTTAACGTCGTTAAACACCTGCTCTTCGTCCTGCTCTTCCTTATGAATCTGGAAGATATCGGAATATCGGGATAATACAGATACGGACAAATCGTCAGGGATATTATATTCAGTTGCGAGATTATGTATAGCGTTCACATAACCTGCAGCTAAAGGCTTGTTGATAGTGACGTCGACCTGTGAATCTTCACTCTCGGTGATAGAAACGTACATATCGACCTTACCGCGTGAGATCTTCTGAGAGATGTACTTTTTAAGCTTATCTTCCAAGAAACTGTAACCGCGTGTTGTACGACAGGAAAACTCGAAATAACGGTGGTTTACGCTTTTCATTTCGATAGTAATCTGTCTGCCGTTGACAGTAGTTTCGCATCTG
This sequence comes from Ruminococcus sp., assembly GCA_045532065.1. GTDB lineage: Bacteria > Bacillota > Clostridia > Oscillospirales > Acutalibacteraceae > Ruminococcoides. Next base: position 2,003 of record JAZSFG010000025.1, read on the forward strand.
CCGAAACCCGTCATGGACATTACCATAATATCAATCCTTTCTATATAAAAATACATTTAATTTACTAATGATTTATTATAACATTTATAGATTTTATCGACAATAGTTGTGTAACAAAACTGTAATATATATTTTTATTTGCAATAATGTACAGTATGTGCTATAATCCTTGTGATAATCTGAAAAAGGGATGATTTTAATGTCAGGACATAATAAATGGAGTACCATTAAACAGAAGAAAGGTAAAAACGACGCTGCAAGAGCGAAAGTTTTTACTAAAATCGGCAGAGAGCTTATGGTTGCTATCCGCGACGGCGGTAGTGCTGACCCTAACGTAAACTCAAAGCTCAAGGATTGTATCGCTAAGGCTAAAGCTGCTAACGTACCTAACGAAAATATCGACAGAATTATTAAGAAGGCTGCTGCGGGCAACGACGGCGCTAACTACGAGGCTGTTACATACGAAGGCTACGGCCCTTCAGGCGTTGCTGTTATTGTTGAGGCTCTTACTGATAACAGAAACCGTACAGCAGGTGAAGTAAGACACTACTTCGATAAATTCGGCGGTAATATGGGTACACCTGGATGTGTTAGCTTTATGTTTGAGAAGAAGGGTGTTCTCATTATCGAGCGCGAAGAACTCGACAAGGACGAAGACGTCGTTATGGAAGATACACTCGAAGCAGGCGCTGCTGATTTCGAGGCTGATGAGGATATCTTCACAGTTTACACAGAGCCTGAAGATTTAGGTGCTGTCAGAGATGAACTCACAGCTAAGGGTTATGTATTTGCTTCTGCTGAAGTTGAGCAGGTACCAAGCACATACACAGCAATTGACGACCCTGCCGTTTGCGAGAAGATGCAGAAGATGCTCGATATGTTCGAGGATAACGACGATATCCAGAACGTATGGCACAACTGGGAAATGCCTCAGGAATAATATAAGCAATATAAAATTAAGCGCTACCAATCAGGTAGCGCTTTTTTGTTTTTCAAATATAAATTTTTCGTACTAAGTGTTATTAAGCTTCGATTTTAGCTACAGCCATCTGGATAGCGGTTGCGTCGATTATTGTGATCTCACCATCACAGATGACATCAGCAACAGATATATCTTCAAACATAGGTTCCATCTTAGCAAGAACTCTTTGGATAACGGTAGCATCCATAACTGCGACTTCTCCGTCTGCATCTACATCACCAAGTAAGTTTTCGTCAGCTATATGATGTCCGTTTTCATTGAAATGTTCTTCACGGATACAATCAACCATTCTATTACCGTAATTTTTTATGCCATAGCATCCATCACCGTAGTAGTAACACCACTCACCCAAAAAATAAGCAGTGCTCGAATACGAATAACAATCAAATAGATTATGGACAAAAATCATATTATTGCAAGTTGTAAAAGTTTCATTTTGTGACTTGTTAGAGTCTGGTCCTAAATATCCCGCTGTACTACAATTCTTGTACAGAGATGTATCTCCCTGTGATTTAGCATCTACTCCGTTATTGATTAAAAAACGTTTAACGCCAATAGGAATATCAGCATAATAAATATTTTTGTCACTAGTTTTGTTTATAGAAAATCCGCAGTAAGATTCTGGGCAAGGTGCATTCTCACACATATCGTAGTTATACCATATACAAACATCGGTAAAATACTCATTGTACCAAGAAGGCACTTTAACTTCATAATCTTTAAAGAAAGATTCTGTACCATCAGGAATATAGAAATAGTTACGATATGTTTCAAGTTTTACAGAATTTTCTTCCTCATATTCTTTCACGGCATCATCAAGCGAAACACACCTCTCATCTGTAGAACCATACGAAAGTGGAGGGGTGTCAAAACGCGCTGCGTTAACGCTGACAGCAAAAGCTGATATCATCACAAACACTAGAAATATTGACGCTATTTTTTTCATATCATCACCTCGTAAATTAATTTATTATTAAAATATATTAAGTTCCATCGGAATCCTCTCCTAAAAACTTATCTTTATATTTTAATTATACCACCGCACTAATACGCTTACTATTAGCATTATTCATAATATTTAAATATCGTTTTTGTTGAGTGTGTATACTAAGAAAGGTAAAAGAAAAAGCAGGGTTTCCCCTGCTTTAACTTTAAAGATTGTTTTAGATTATTTTGCTTCGTCTGCTGTTGATGTGCCGGCTTTAGTCCAGTTAAGACCTAAGAAGATGAGCTGGTCGTTATCGAAGTAGTAACCCTCTTCCTGTGAAATAAGTTCTGTTTCGAAGAAAGAAAGGTTGATTGTAGAATCTGTAGCTGTGTATACACAGTGAAGTTCCTGCATACCGAACTGGTCGTAAATCATTGTACCGTCGTCGTTTAAAGTAAGCTTTACTGACATATCGTACTCAGGGTAGTAGAACTCCCACTCGCCTGTGAGCTCTTCAACTTCCTTAAAGTTTTCGTCAGGCATAATAAAGTCGCTGTCTTTTGTCTTCTTTGCCTGCTTAAGCTCGATTACAGTACCGTCTTATTAAGTAAGCGTGGGGACGCGATTACCAGCGAGCTTGTTACCACTGATTTCAAAATCATAAACACCGTATACATAACCTGCGCTTACGTTAACAGAAACAGTTTTTCCATCTTCTGTGTTAGTAACCTCGTATGTACCCGGGAAGTAGCTTGTACCGATGTTCATAGTACAATTAGTTTCTGTACCCTTTTTGTCAAATGTGTAATAGAAGTCGTAGCCCTCTTCTGACGCATAAAGCCATGTACCTTCAACAGTAGGTGTGAATGCGTTGATAGCAAAGAAAGAAACAAGGGCTGCGAGTACTAAGCAAGCAGCAATAATAATCGGGATGTAAATAGGAAACTTCTTCTTAGGCTTTGCTACTACAGGTGTTTCCTCAGCAACATTTACATCAGCAAACTGAGGTGTGTACACTTCAGTTGTCTGTGAAGTTTCTTCAGCAACCTCTTGTGCTGTTTCTAACTCTTTATATTCTTCGTTAAATTCCATTTTATTACCTCCTAACAAATGAACAATACATATATTACTACATCGGGCATAATAAATCAACATTTTTATTGTGAAAAATATTCGAATAATTATGCTATATTCATAAATATTGTAAATCCTTCTTGTCACGATACTATATTTATGGTATATTCTACGATGTAATTCTATGTTTTTATAAACTACATTATTTTTACGTGGGGTGGAAATTATGAGTCACAACAAATTATATTCACAGTGGTTAGAAAATGCGGTTGAGGATAAGGATTTAACTGCTGAACTTGAGTCCATTAAAAATAACGATGAAGAAATCTTCGATAGATTTTATCGTACACTTGAATTTGGTACTGCAGGCCTTAGAGGTATCATCGGTGCAGGTACTAACAGAATGAACATCTACGTTGTCAGACAGGCTACACAGGGTCTCGCTGACTATGTTTTAAGCAAATACGGCAAGGGTGCTGTTGCTATTTCTCACGACAGCAGAATCAAGGCTGACCTCTTTATGAACGAGGCCGCACGAGTGCTCGCTGCTAACGGCATTAAAGTTTACATCACAAGCGAGCTTCAGCCAACTCCAGTGCTGAGCTTTCTCGTTCGACACTTTAAGTGTCAGGCAGGTATCATGATTACTGCAAGCCACAACCCTGCTGCTTACAACGGCTACAAAGCATACGGCGAGGATGGTTGTCAGATGACTGACGATGCTGCAAACGCTGTTTACGATGCTATCCAGAAAATCGATATGTTTAGTGGCGTTAAGCTTTGTGACTTTGACGAAGCTGTAAAGAGCGGTATGATCGAGTATGTTTCAGACAGCGTTTACACAGAGTATCTCAAAAACGTTAAGTCAAGACAGGTTGCAAACGGTATCTGTGCAGGCGCTGACTTAAGCGTTGTATACACACCACTCAACGGTACAGGCAACAAGCTTGTACGTAGAGTACTCTCTGAAATCGGTGTTGAAAACGTTTCTATTGTTAAAGAGCAGGAGTTACCTGACGGCAATTTCACAACTTGCCCTTACCCTAACCCTGAAATCAAGGAAGCTTTAAAGCTCGGTCTTGAGATGTGTAGTAAAAAGAAGCCTGATTTACTTCTTGCTACTGACCCTGACGCTGACAGAGTCGGCATCGCTGTTAAGGACTACGACGGCAGTTACAGACTTCTTACAGGTAACGAGACAGGTGCTATGCTCACAGAGTTTATCTTACGCTCACGCACAGAGGCAGGCACACTACCTGTTGACCCTATCATCGTAAAGACTATCGTTACTACAAAACTCATCAACGCTATCTGTAACAAGTACGGCGCACAGCTTAAAGACGTACTCACAGGTTTCAAATACATCGGCGAAGTTATCTTAAACCTCGAAAAAGTTGATGAAACTGAGAGATTTGTATTCGGTTTTGAAGAGAGCTACGGTTACCTCTCAGGCTCTTACGTAAGAGATAAGGACGCTGTTGTTGCTTCTATGCTCATTTGTGAGATGGCTGCTTACTACAAGAAGCAGGGCAAAACTCTCGCTATGGTTATGGACGAAATGTACAGCGAGTACGGCTTCTACAAGAACACAACTTTAAACTTCGGTTTCTCAGGTGCTGCAGGTATGCAGAAAATGGCTGATATCATGTCAAACCTCAGAGAAAACGCTCCGAAGGAAATTGCTTCATACAAGGTTCTCAAGATTGCTGACTACAAAGAAAGCAAAGAGTACGACCTTGTAACAGGCGAAGAGAAAACAATCGACCTTCCAAAGTCAA
>JAZSFG010000136.1:0-6018 GCA_045532065.1 Ruminococcus sp.
CCAAAAGGCTCGATTTCAGTTGGGTGGTTATGTGTTTCGTTCTTGAAGAGTAAGAGCCAAGGCTCAGTTACACCGTCAACCTCAACGTCAATTTTAACAGTACAAGCGTAAATCTCTTCGCTCTCATCAAGCTTATCGAGCTTTCCGTGTTTTTTAAGGTATTTAACTGCTACTGTAGCTAAATCCATAAGGCAGATAGGTTTTGTTCTGCCGAGCTCTTCTCTTACTGCAATATATTCGTCATAAGCTTTCTGTAAAAGCTCATCTTCAAACTTAACGTCATCAATAACAGTTAAGAATGTTGTGTGACGACAGTGGTCAGACCAGTATGTGTCGATCATACGGATTTCTGTAATCGTAGGATCTCTGTGCTCAGAGAAGAAATACTGCTGACAGAAAGCGATATCATCGGCATCCATAGCAAGGCCGTAATCTTTTACAAACTTTTCTAATCCTTCTCTGTCAAGTGCTGTAAAACCGTCTAATACAGCAACTTCTGTAGGGATATCGTATGTAGCTGCGAGTGTTTCAGGTTTATCTAAAACAGCTTCACGTGATTCTACAGGGTTAATAACATACTTTTTGATTTCAGCAATTTCATCAGCAGTGAGATCGCCATAGAGTGCATAAATTTTAGCAGATTTAATAGTTGGTCTGTCACCCTGTGAAATAATCTGGATACACTGAGCAGCTGAATCAGCACGCTGGTCAAACTGTCCAGGTAAGAACTCGACAGCAAAAACTGTAGCGTTTTCAAATTCTACATCACTTGAAGTAATATCAAGCTGTGGTTCAGAAAAAACAGTTTTGCAAGCATAATCGAAGAGTTCTTCAGTAATATTCTCAGCATCGTATCTATTAAGTATACGAACATCTGTTAAATTCTTGATACCGAGAAGAGTAACAGCTTCGTTATAAAGCGCTTTTGCTTCATGAGCAAGTTCTCTCTTCTTTTCGACAAATACGCGATATACCATTGCTTATCCCTCCTTAGCAGCTAACGCTCTTTTACCGATATCTTTACGAAAATAAGCATTATCAAATTTTATCTGTTCTACCATATTATAAGATGCTTTAATTGCATCCTCGAGTGTGTAATCGATAGCTGTAGCACCTAAAACACGACCGCCATCTGTGAGCAACTTTCCGTCTGAAAGTTTTGCGCCAGCAACATAAACATTGTCAGAAATCTCAGTTGGAATTGTCATTTCAAAGCCTTTATCATAAGCTTTCGGATATCCGTTTGACGCCATAATTACACAACAAGCAGACTTATCAGCAAATTTTACATCAAGGTCAGCTAGAGTTTCGTTAGTTACAGCCTGCATAATTGTAAGCAAGTCAGTCTCTAAAAGCGGAAGAACAACCTGTGTTTCAGGATCGCCAAAACGGCAGTTATACTCGATAACCTTAGGGCCGTTAGGTGTCAGCATAAGACCAAAGTAAAGACAACCCTTAAATGTTCTACCTTCGGCATTCATAGCGTTCATAGTAGGGATAAAAATCTTCTCCATACATTCCTTTGCTACAGCATCAATGTAGTAAGGGTTAGGAGCGACAGTACCCATACCGCCTGTGTTCAGACCTTCATCGTTATCAAGAGCACGTTTGTGGTCCATTGATGATACCATAGGTACTACCGTTTTACCGTCAGTAAAAGAAAGAACAGAAACTTCAGGACCTGTTAAGAACTCTTCGATAACAACATTATTGCCGCTGTCACCGAAAACTTTGTCTTCCATCATAGACTTAACAGCATCTTTTGCTTCTTCTCTTGTGTTTGCAATAATAACACCTTTACCAAGAGCCAGACCGTCAGCTTTGATTACTGTAGGAATTGGAGCTGCATCTAAATACTCAAGAGCCTTATCCATATTATCGAAAACTTCGTACTGTGCAGTAGGAATGTTATATTTTTTCATGAGATTTTTAGAGAAAACCTTACTACCTTCGATAATTGCAGCGTCTGCTTTTGGTCCGAAACAAGGTATTCCCTTATCGTTAAGAGCATCCACACAACCAAGTACAAGTGGATCGTCAGGAGCAACAATAGCGTAGTCAACGCTGTTATCAACAGCAAACTTAACGATATTCTCGATATCCTTAGCACCGATAGCAACGCAAGTAGCGTCCTGTGCTATACCGCCATTACCAGGAAGTGCAAAAATCTCAGTAACTTCTTTATTTTCTTTAATCTTTTTAATAATAGCGTGTTCGCGACCACCGCCGCCTACAACTAATATCTTCATAAGAATCCTCTTTCAAAATTAATGGTGGAATAATCTCATTCCTGTAAATGCCATAGCCATACCGTACTTATCAGCACATTCGATAACAACATCATCACGGATAGAACCGCCAGGTTCTGCAATGTACTTAACGCCACTACGATATGCACGCTCAATGTTATCACTAAACGGGAAGAAAGCGTCAGAACCTAATGCAACATCAGTTTTTGTAGCAAGATATGCTTTAATTTCTTCATCTGTAAGTGGTTCAGGCTTAGTTTTGAAATACTTCTGCCAATTACCATCAGCACAAACATCTTCCTCATTTTTGTTGATATAACCATCGATAACATTATCACGGTCAGGTCTTCTGATTGTATCAAGGAATGGAAGGTTTAACACCTTTTCATGCTGACGTAAGAACCATGTATCAGCTTTAGTACCTGCAAGTCGAGTACAGTGGATACGTGACTGCTGACCTGCACCAACACCGATAGCCTGTCCATCAATAGCATAACAAACAGAATTAGACTGTGTGTATTTAAGTGTGATAAGAGCAACAATCAGATCTCTTACAGCACTGTCAGGTAACTGCTTGTTCTGTGTAACGAGATTTGAAAGAAGTTCTTTATTAATTTCAAAGTTATTGCGACCCTGTTCAAAAGTGATACCGTATACCTGTTTCTTTTCAATCGGTGCGGGAACATAATCAGGGTCGATTTTTACGATGTTATAGCTACCTTTACGCTTTGACTTAAGAATCTCAAGAGCTTCGTCATCATAGCCAGGAGCAATGATACCATCAGAAACCTCACGAGCAATCATCTTAGCGGTAGTAACATCACAAACATCAGAAAGAGCAACCCAGTCGCCGAATGAACACATACGGTCTGTACCTCTAGCTCTTGCATAAGCACATGCGAGCGGAGATTCATCTAACCCCTCAATATCATCAACAAAGCATGCTTTTTTTAGAGTATCAGAAAGTTTGATACCAACAGCAGCAGATGTCGGAGAAACGTGCTTAAATGATGTTACAGCAGGCATATCAAGAGCTTCTTTGAGCTCTTTTACGAGCTGCCAAGCGTTAAAAGCGTCTAAAAAGTTTATGTAACCAGGACGTCCGTTAAGGATTTCAATCGGAAGTTCGGAGCCGTCTTCCATAAAGATTTTTGATGGCTTCTGGTTAGGGTTACAGCCATATTTTAATTCGAATTCTGTCATGATATATTCTCCTCTATCAAACGTTCTTATTGATAATAATCTCAGTAGCGTCACTGCCGTCGAGTGGAACGCATCTTACGAAGAGAGAAACTTTGTTATCTTCGTTTAAATTGTTCCAGCAGAGGTCAGCAAGCTCTTTTGCTGTATTTGGAAGTGAAACTTCCTCAGGCTCGCCGTAGAATGATGGAATCGGATTACCATCACACTTGTAAGTGTGGATAAAGTGACCAATACCAGCAAGGGGCTTATACGAATAATAATAACGGTTACAAACCTCAGGGTTACCGTTAGAGCTTTTTAAAATAGAAAGCTTGTATGAGAAATCAGCATTTTTGAAATCAAAATCAGCGATACCGGAAATACGAGGTGTGAAGTTCGGAGCATCCGGCTCAAACTCACGTGTTGTAAGAGCTTCCTCAAAAGTTTTACCTTCTTTTAAGAAATCGTAAACTGTATTTGTCTGGTCACCATTAGTGATAATATCAGTATCACCTAAATTTAAGTATGGATTATAGATAATAAGGCTTGGATCTGATAACTTAGATTCATCAAAAGCCTTTGTGCGCATACCACCATCAAATCTCTCAAAGATACGGTTACGGCTATTTTCGCTTCTACCCATAATAAAGTATGCAAACATAGCAGACTTACCGTCTTGTGACATACCCATAACGATACCGCGACCAGGATATGTATTTTCACTTAAAAGTGTTTTTAAATCAAATAATGCCATATTCCTCACCAAATCCTTAATTAATCAAATTTTTACTTACCTGTTCAACTGCTTCAGGTAAAATCTTCCACTCCGCAAGACGCATTACGCGTTTTTGCAGAGTTTCAGGGGTATCATCATCCCTGATATAAACAGCTTTCTGTTTAATAATTTCTCCGCCATCAGGAATTTCATTAACAAAATGTACTGTAGCACCTGTTACTTTAACACCTTTCTCAAGTGCAGCTTCGTGAACTTTCAGTCCGTAAAAGCCTTTTCCACAGAAAGAAGGAATCAAACTAGGGTGAACATTAATAATCCTGTTCGCGTATAAACTTGTAAAATCTTCGCTTAAAATTGACATAAAACCTGCTAAAACAATTAGGTCGATTTTATACTCTTTAAGCTTTTCAATGATTTTATTTTCAAAATCTCTCTGATCCGCACATTCTTTTTTAAGTACACACGCGGTATCAATAGAAGCCTTCTGCGCTCTAGTTAGAGCATATGCATTAGCATTATTAGAAACAACGAGCTCTATTTTACCGCTAGTGATAATTCCCTTATTCTGTGCGTTTATCAAAGCCTGTAAGTTAGTTCCGCCACCTGAAACAAGGACAGCGATTCTAGCTGTTTTAGACATACAAATACCCCTTTATATTCTATCAGCAGATAACAATTTTTTCGTCTGATTCGACAATCTCACCGATTACGTAAGCATCTTCACCATTAGCCTTGAGAATCTCAAGTGATTTTTCTACATCTTCAGGAGTTACAACGATACTCATACCAACACCCATATTGAATGTGTTGAACATATCACGTTCACTGATGTTGCCGGTTTTTGCGAGTAAATCAAAAATAGGAAGCACTTTTACAGCACTACGCTCAATCTTAGCACCTAATCCATCAGGAATACTACGTGGAATGTTCTCGTAGAAACCGCCGCCTGTGATATGTGAAATACCCTTAACTTTAACTTCATCAAGAAGAGCAAGAACTGACTTAACATAAATCTTTGTAGGTGTAAGTAATGTCTCGCCTACCGACTTGCCGCCGAGTTCTTCAACAGCAGTTGTGATGTCAGCGTTTTCAACGTCAAATACTTTTCTGACAAGAGAGAAGCCGTTTGAATGAACACCACTTGAAGCAAGAGCAATAACTACGTCGCCTTTAGCCATTGTTTTATTGTCAATAATGTCCTTTTTATCAACAATACCTACAGCAAAACCTGCAAGGTCATAATCATTAACAGGCATAAGACCAGGATGCTCAGCTGTTTCACCGCCAATAAGAGCAGCGCCAGACTGTACACAACCTTCAGCAACACCGCTAACGATTGTCGCAATTTTCTCAGGGTAATTCTTGCCACATGCGATATAATCAAGGAAATAGAGTGGTTTAGCACCACAGCAGATAATATCATTTACACACATAGCAACAGCGTCGATACCGATAGTGTCATGCTTATCAAGAAGAATAGCAAGCTTAACTTTAGTACCACATCCATCTGTACCAGAAACAAGCACAGGCTCTTCCATTCCCTTAGGAAGAGCGAAACAACCGCCAAAACCGCCTACATCATCAAGACAACCTTCGTTACGAGTACGCTTAATGTGTGCTTTCATAAGTTCAACAGATTTGTAGCCGGCGGTGATATCAACACCAGCAGCTGCATAGCTGTCAGATTTAGACTGAAAACTCATAGTAATTATTCCTTTCCGCTCCAACAATAAGTACAAAGACAATCTTCAGGTAAGCCGATAGCTTCGATAATACCTTCTAATGACTGGAATTCAAGTGATGCGAGATTAAGTCGCTCACATATTACCTGTCTGAGCTTCTTACCTCTTT
>JAZSFG010000090.1:0-14281 GCA_045532065.1 Ruminococcus sp.
ACTCCGTCGATTTCTCCACGTGATGAGTAAATAAGATACGGAACAGGGTCTGATGAATGAGTTTTAATACACAGCGGTGTCGGGTGGTCGGGACACACGAGCACTGCAAAGTCGTCGTATGAACGTAAAAACTCGACAACAGGAGCGAGAATTTTCTCATCAATCAGCTCGATTGAACGGACTTTGTTCTCGGCTTCTCCGCGGTGGCCGCACTCATCAGGAGCTTCAACGTGGATGTAGACTAAATCCTGACCGTTTTTAAACTCGTTAATGGCAGCTTCGCACTTGCCCTCAAAGTTAGTGTCTATGTAGCCAGTCGCACCGTCAACATCAACAGAGTTCATCTTAGCGCAGATAGCGATGCCTTTTAATAAATCAACAGCTGAAATCATACTGCCACTTTTTCCGAATTTATCGTAAAAACTGTCGAGTGCAGGCTTTGTGCCCTCGCCCCACAGCCAGATTGAGTTTGCAGGACGCTTACCACGCTTGATACGCTCGAGATTTACAGGGTGGTCTTTTAATAAATCGTAGCTCTTTTTCATCATATCGTAGAGCATATCGACATTTTCGCCCTGTGGAATGTACTCTTTAATCGGTCTGTCGGTGATGTCGTGAGGTGGTGTGAGGTTATGACCATCAACAACGCCGTTATCCCACACAAGACAATGTCTGTACGATACGCCCGCGTAAAAAGCAAACAATTCGTTACCGAGCTTTTCCTGAATATATTCGATTAAAACTTTAGCTTCTGCGGACGAGATATCATCAGCGCAGTAGTCAACCATAGTTTTATCAGAGTACTCATCTTCGTCAGATAAAGTTACTAAATTGCAGCGGAAAGTAACGTCTGTCGGCTTTAAGTCAATACCTATTGACGCTGCTTCGAGCGGAGAACGACCTGAGTAGTACTTCTTTGCATCATAACCGAGTACTGCAAGGTTTGCGACGTCACTACCAGGTTTCATACCATCCTGAACTGTTTTTACTAAGCCTGCTTCACCTTTTTTTGCGAGTGAATCCATACAAGGCTTATAGGCTTTCTCCATTGGTGTTTTATTGTCAAGTGCTGCAAACGGTTTGTCAGCCATACCGTCGCACAGCATTACTAAATATTTCATAATTGCCTCCTAAAAGGATTATCAGTTTTCGAGTTCTCCTAAGCTCAACGCTTTGAGATAAGCGTTAATAAAGCCGTCGAGGTCACCATCCATAACAGCGTTGATGTTACCTGTTTCAAAGCTGGTGCGGTGGTCTTTAACTAAAGTGTAAGGCATAAAGACGTAAGAACGAATCTGGCTACCCCATGTGATTTCTTTCTGCACGCCTTTGATGTCTTCGATTTTATCTAAATGCTCACGCTCTTTGATTTCAACGAGCTTTGAAATAAGCATTTTCATAGCTACATCACGGTTCTGGTACTGTGAACGCTCAACCTGTGACGCTACTACGATACCTGTAGGAATATGTGTAAGACGAACAGCGGATGAAGTTTTGTTGACCTTCTGTCCACCTGCACCAGACGCACGATAAACGTCCATCTTGATTTCTTCAGGAGGAATCTCAACCTTGATATCGTCGTCGATTTCAGGCATAACTTCAAGTGAGCTGAAACTTGTGTGACGTCTGCCTGCAGAGTCAAACGGAGATACACGAACAAGTCGGTGTACACCTGCTTCGCTCTTTAAGTAACCGTAAGCGTTTTCACCCTCGATTAAAAGCACAGCGCTCTTAAGTCCGGCTTCGTCGCCGTCGAGGTAGTCGATTTCTTTTACGTTAAAGCCGTGAGCAGCAGCCCAACGGGAATACATACGATAGAGCATCTCAGCCCAGTCCTGAGCCTCAGTACCACCAGAGCCTGCATGGAAAGTAAGAATAGCGTTGTTTGCGTCATACTCACCGGTAAGCAGAGTAGACAGGCGCTGTTTTTCAAGCTCAGATTTAATAATCTCGAAGTCAGCCATAGCTTCTTCAAGAATGGACATATCCTCTTCCTCGTTGCCGAGTTCGATAAGAGCTAAAGTGTCCTCGTATTTCATATCTAGCTTTTCGTATTTCTCGACCTTTGCTTTTAAATTACTGGTGCGCTGTAAAATCTTCTGTGAAGTTTCCATATCGTCCCAGAAACCAGGTTCAGCCGCACGGTTTTCGAGCTGCTCGATTTCACTTTTCATAGCATCGAGTCCGAGTGCGGATTTAAGGTCGTCGATTTCAGGTCTTAACGCTTCTAAAGCAAGTCTAAGTTCTTCAAACTGTAACATATAATACCTCTTTGCCTATTATTTCATAATAATTATAACCTATAGTTTATCAAATGTAAAGTTTGAACATAATAAATGTGTTATAAATGTGTTGCAGTTTTAAACATTATTTGGTATAATACTTATAAAATATAAACTAGGAGTAGTATATGGATTACATCGGACACAAGTGTCAGGCGTGCGACTCCACATTTAAAGTCGGCGATGACGTTGTTGTATGCCCTGAGTGCGGTACCCCTCACCACCGCGAATGTTATATAAATTTAGGGCATTGTGTAAATGAAGATAAACACCAGGAAGGCTTTGATTATCTCGAGTCTTTAAAGGAAGAAAAAGTATCTGCTAATAATTCAAGTACATCACAGGACGAAAACGATTTCACTTTAAAAGAATGTGATGTTTGCAAGGCAAAAAACCCGTCACAAGCTTTCTTCTGTTCAAGATGCGGTTCACCGCTTAATGAAAAATCACAGCAAAACGAAAACACCGAAAACAAAAGCACTGATAACGAAGGCGACAACAAAACCGAAGATACTTCTACCCCGTTTTCAGGTATGCCGAATGTTGTTTTGTTTGACCCGCTTGCGGGTGTTAAACCCGAAACTGATTTGGGCGATTCGGTTACTGTCGGTGAATGTGCGAAGTTTGTAAAACAGAACACACCGTATTTCATCGCTGTTTTCAACAACTTAAAGAAGTTTAATCGCACTAGGTTTAACTTCTGTGCGGCGATTTTCAGCGGAGGTTACCTGCTTTACAGAAAAATGTACAAGCTGGGTGCTATAATAACAGCTATAGAAGCAGTTATTATGATGGTTACTGCGTATCTCAACAGCTATATAAACAACACGCCTGCATTCACAAAAGTTTTTGAAGCGTATGCGTCATACGACTTAAATGCTGTTATGTCTTCGCTGTCTACGCTGTCTACTTACGATGTTTTTGTGTTCTATCTCGACTCTTTCTTAAGCATCTTAACCATCGTAATTAGCGTTTTACTCGGTATTTTTGCTAACAGAGTTTACTTTAAACACTGTAAAAAGCAGATTAACAAAATCAAATCAAGCTCTGAAAATCCTATGGATATTGACGCAACTTTAAAGCAAAAAGGCGGAGTAAACACCGCGCTTGCGTTATCCCTCTGGTTTTCATATATAGTCATTTCATATCTACCGCGATTTTTTTATTAACTTTAGGAGATTTTTATGAAAATTACAAAAGCTGTGATTCCTGCAGCAGGACTTGGTACACGAGTTTTACCCGCAACAAAAGCTATGCCTAAAGAGATGCTCCCTATTGTGGACAAGCCATCGATTCAGTTCATCGTTGAAGAAGCTGTAAACTCGGGTATCACCGATATTCTTATCATCACTAACCGTGGTAAGGGTATTATTGAAGACCACTTTGACCGCACACCGATGCTCGAAGAAAACCTCGAAAAAGGCAACAAAACTGACTTGCTCGACAGTATTAAGGATATTCACAAGATGGCTAACATCTCGTACATCCGCCAGATTGAGACAAAAGGCTTAGGCCACGCAGTATCCCGCGCTAAGACTTTCGTGGGTAATGAGCCATTCGTTGTACTTTTCGGCGATGACGTTATTATAGGCGATGTGCCGGCAACAAAAGAGCTTATCGACGCGTACGGTATGCACGGAAAAGGCGTACTCGGTGTTAAAAAAGTTGACGCTAAAGATATCTACAAGTATAGCTCACTTAAGGTTGACCACATAAAAGACAACATCTACAAGTGTACTGATATGATTGAAAAGCCTCAGACTGACGAAGAAGTTCTTTCTCTCTTCTCTGTACAGGGTCGCTGTGTCCTCCCTCCTGAGATTTTCGACATTTTAGAGCGCACACAGCCTGGTGCCGGCGGTGAGATTCAGCTCACAGACGCTATGAGAGAGCTTGCGACCACTGTCGGTATGACAGCTGTCGAGTATTCAGGTAAACGTTACGATATGGGCAACAAGCTCGGTATTTTAAAAGCATCTATCGACGTCGGACTCACTCACAGCGAAGTTAAAGACGGTCTTAAAGAGTACATAAAAGAGCTTGCAAAAACTCTGTAAATCACAATATTTTTCTATCATAGAATTAAGCGACTCGTTTGGGTCGCTTTTTCTTTTTTCTGTTTAAAAATTGTATAAAAAAATATGTATATACTAATATATATTGTGCATTGTTTTTGCACCTATTTCTTTACTTTTTTAAATCGCAGGAGTATAATTACAGTGTATATAAAAACACACTATGGAGGTATTTTTATGAAAGCTGTTATCACTGTACTTGGTAAGGATTCAGTCGGAATTCTCGCGAAAGTTTCTGCTGCGTGTGCACAGCACGGCGTAAACATTATGGACGTTACACAGAGCGTTATGCAGGATATGTTCGCTATGATTATGCTTGCTGACACAAAAGCGTGCGACATTCCTTTTGCTGAACTCGCTAAGAATCTCGAAATTGCAGGCGAAGAGATGGGCGTTAAGGTTCACGTTATGCACGAGGATATTTTCAACAGCATGCACAGAATTTAAAATCAGGAGTTTTAAAAATGATTGAAACAAAAGACATACTTGAAACCATAAATATGATTGAAAACGAGCACCTTGACGTGCGTACTGTCACTATGGGTATCTCGCTTCTCGATTGCATTGACTCTGACATTGACAAAGCGTGCGACAAGGTTTACGACAAAATCATGCGTTACGCAAAAGACCTCGTTAAAACTGCCGAGGATATCTCTAGAGAATACGGTATTCCGATTATCAACAAGAGAATTGCGGTTACTCCTATTTCTATGCTTGCGTCTGTTTGTCAGACACAGAAAATCACTAAGTTTGCGAAAGTGCTCGACAAAGCAGCTCAGGAGCTCGGCGTTGACTTCATCGGCGGTTATTCAGCTTTAGTTGAAAAAGGCTTTGCATCAGGCGACTACGCTCTTATCGAGAGTATTCCTGAAGCACTTTCTATCACAAACAAGGTTTGTTCTTCAGTAAACATCGGCTCTACTAAAGCCGGTATAAATATGGACGCTGTAAAAATGATGGGTAAAATCGTGAAGCAGAGCGCAGAACTCACTGCTGACAGACAGTGTATCGGTGCGGCTAAGCTCGTAGTTTTCTGTAACGCTGTACAGGACAACCCGTTTATGGCGGGAGCGTTTCACGGTGTTGGTGAAGCTGACTGCGTAATCAACGTCGGCGTTTCAGGTCCTGGTGTTGTAAGAGCGGCTCTCGCTAAAGCTCAGGACTGTGACATCACAGGTGTTGCTGACCTCGTTAAGAAAACAGCATTTAAAATCACTCGTATGGGTCAGCTCGTTGCTCAGGAAGCGTCAAAGAGACTCTCCGTACCATTCGGTATTGTTGACCTCTCCCTCGCTCCTACTCCTGCTGTCGGTGACTCTGTAGCTTACATTTTAGAAGAGATGGGTCTTGAGGTGTGCGGATGTCACGGCACTACTGCGGCACTAGCACTCTTAAACGACGCAGTTAAAAAAGGTGGCGTTATGGCGTCATCACACGTAGGTGGTTTAAGCGGTGCTTTCATCCCTGTCAGCGAAGATGCAGGTATGATTCACGCAGCTCAGACAGGCGCTTTAGATATTACAAAGCTCGAAGCTATGACTGCTGTGTGCTCGGTTGGTCTTGATATGATTGTTGTCCCTGGTGACATCACTCCTGAAACTATTTCAGCTATCATCGCTGACGAAGCCGCAATCGGTATGGTTAACACAAAGACTACTGCTGTCCGTATTATCCCTGCTATCGGTTTAAAAGCAGGTGATGAACTTAACTTCGGCGGACTTTTAGGCTACGGCCCTGTTATGCCTGTAAGATATGGTGACCCAACACAGTTTATTCACCGTGGTGGCAGAATTCCTGCTCCACTTCAGGCGTTAAAGAACTAATTATACTATTTTTTTACTAACTACTATTTTGGAGGCGAGACTGTGCAGGATATGCTGAAAAAGATTATCGAGATGGACGAACAAGCCAGACTCGTAAAAGAAAAAGCTCAGCAGGAAAGAGCCGCTACTGAACAGGAAATTATCGATACAAAGCAGCGCATATACAACGAGTACATCGAACGTGCGAAAATCCGTGTCGAGAAGAATCTCGAGGTTGACAGAGCACACGCGCAGAAAAACTGGGAAGAAACTCAGGCTAAAAACGAGGAAATCAAGAAAGAGCTCGAGCGTTCTTACTCTGAAAACGCTCAAAACTGGGCTGACGAGATTGTTTCCCGCGTACTTGCTTAATCTAAATCTAAATTTTCAGAATCGAGGTGAACCTTATGTTTATAAACTCTTCAAGCGCGGTTATTTCGAAAGCCAGAAGTAAATTCGGCAGACGATTAACCGACAAAGACTACAAAGCGCTTATGAAGTCAAGCAACGTCGCAGGTGTTGTGAGCTACCTTAAAAGCCACACTCACTACGCTGATGTGCTTTCTAAAATCAACGAAGCTGAGGTTCACCGCGGTAATCTCGAAACCATCATCAAACAGAAGCTTTTCTATGACTTTGACTCGCTGTGCCGATACGAGATGAGCGAAGGCTCGCCTTTCTCGGAATTTATCGTACGCAGATACGAAATTGAACAGCTTGTTCACTTTCTTCTTCTTTTATCGTGTAATAAAGTTGAAGAATACATTTTTGCACTCCCTGCGTACTTTGATAAACATACAGAGCTTGATTTATACAGACTTTCACGATGCAGGGATTTCGACTCTTTCCTCGATGTTCTCGGCAAAAGCGAGTACAAGAAGATTTTAAAGAACTTTCCTCCTGATACATGCGGTGTAATAAACATCGCTGACGCTGAAGACGCGATGAACGTTTACTCTTACAAAGAGCTTTACAGCGCTATCTCAAAGCGTAAGTCTAAAAAAGAGAAAGAAAACTTAAAAGCGCTGTGCGATAACGTAAACGACTTCTGTAATATCTCGCGAGTACTCAGACTTAAGAAATACTACTCGATGAATCCGAAGCAGGTTATGTCCCATATGCTTCCGTACGGCTCTATTAAGCCGTCAAAGCTCAGACAAATGTGTGAGGCTCCTACTTACGAGGACCTTCTCCCTATTATTGCAACCACCAGAGTCGGAAAAAGAATCAAATTCACCGACATCGAAAAAGAAGAACAGGTTTCTTTTATGAACAGATACGATATGTGCAAAAAGAATCTGTACTACTCACAGGACCCTGCGGTCGTACTGCTGTCGTATATGTACGTATGCGAAGCTGAACTTAAGAATATCATCACCGTTATTGAGGGTGTAAGATATAGTAGCGACAAGGACGTTATCGAGTCGCTTCTCATTAAATAATCGAAAACTATTACTATTTATATATAAGAGGTGATGTATTTGGCATTATCTAAAATGAAATTTATCTCCATCATCGGTATGCTCAATCATCTTGACGAGGTAGTCGAGGTGCTCGGGTATTCGGGAGTATTCCACCCCGATGATGCGACAGAGTTTTTCTCAGAGACAGACAAGTTCTTGCCTATCAACACGAAAAACGACGCTTCAACAACGCTTTCGAAGTTAAAAAACATTATGGCACTAGCTAAACTCGAGCCTGAAATCGTATCAGTTGAAGACTTCACAATGTCTATAGACGAGATGAAAAAGGCTGTAGACGACATCGAAAGCGAGCTTTCTAGCACGTTAAACGAAATAGCAAGTGCTAAAAATCAAATCAGCATTTGTAAGAGAAAAATCGAGGACAGCTCACACTTTGTTGACCTCAAACTCGAGGTTGATAAAATCGAAAGCTGTGAATTTATTAAAGCAAACTTCGGCAGACTGCCAAAAGACAGCTACCTAAAACTTTCAGCCTACGAAGACAACGAGTTTGTACAGTTCTTCCCGTGCTCTTATGACGGTAAGTACTACTGGGGTGTTTACACAGCACCTATTGATCAGGCTGATGAAATCGACTCGATTTTCGCTTCTCTTTATTTTGAACACATCGAGGTTGAGGGCTTAAAAGGTACCGCTACTGACTTTATCGCTCAGCAGAAAGCGATGATTCAAGAGCTTAAAGAGGAAATTGACAAGCTCGATAAAGAAGCTCAGGACTACCTTGCTGACCACACACAGCAGATGCACAAAATCTACTCAAAGCTGTGTGAGTTAAACGCTTTCCACACTATTAGAAACTACGGCTACAGATATCATAACAACTTCGTACTCGCCGGTTGGGTTCCTGCTGAAAACGAAAAAGAGATTATATCAAAGCTTCACGAAATCGAGAGTGTCGACATAAACACAAGCGACGCTAAAGAGGAAATAAAGCACAAGCCTCCTGTAAAATACAAAAACAACTTCTTTGCGAAACCGTTTGAATTTTACACGGATATGTACGGCACACCGAACTACGGCGAAATTGACCCGTCGGCGTTTCTTGCGTTCACCTATTCCCTGTTGTTTGGTATTATGTTTGGTGACGTAGGTCACGGCTTACTGCTTTTAATTGCCGCAATCATTATGTACAAAGTCAAGGGCATGGATTTAGGAAAAATTCTCATTCCGTGTTCTATATCTTCCGTATTCTTCGGCTTTGTTTTCGGTAGTGTGTTCGGCTTTGAACACGTGCTCGACCCGTTCTACCACGCGGTCTTCGGACTCGAAGAAAAGCCTGTTGAAGTTATGGAAGCTAGGTGGACGATGACGATTATCTACACGGCTGTAGGTATCGGCGTAGCACTCGTTATCGTTGCGATGATTTTAAACATCATCTCGTCCATTAAGCGAAAAGACATCGGCAACGCCTTATTCGGTGTTAACGGTCTTAGCGGACTTGTGTTCTACGCTTCACTTATCATCGGTCTTGTGTGCACAATAGTGCTTAAAGTAAAGCTTATGACACCGCTTTACATCATACTGCTCATCGTTTTGCCGATTATACTCGTGTTCTTACGCGAGCCGCTGTCAAAGCTTATAGAAGGCGACAGAAACTTTATGCCGCATAAAATCGGCGAGTTCTTTGTGGACAACTTCTTCGAGCTGTTCGAAGTTTGTTTATCATACGTTACTAACACTATGAGCTTTATCAGAGTTGGTGCTTTCGCGCTTGTACACGCAGGTATGATGCAGGTTGTGTTTGTGCTTGCTAATATGGCATCGGGTGCAGGCTACGTAATCGTCGTGATTATCGGTAACATCGTTGTTGCGGCACTCGAAGCACTCCTTGTTGGTATTCAGGTGTTAAGACTTGAGTATTTCGAGATGTTCAGCAGATTCTACATCGGCGACGGCAGACCGTACAAACCTGTTAAAGTTGAAAAAGATTAATTTATTTTAATATATTCGGAGGAAATCACAATGTTAGATTATTTATTATTATTCATTCCGGCAGCTTTCTTAGTAATTTCTGTTCTTGTTTCTATCAAAGCTTTTGAAAAAGGTAAGAGCGCTAAAACTACTGTACTCACACAGATTTTATCTTTCTGTGCAGTATTTGCTTTCTGTATGGTGTGCCCAATAGTTGCTCACGCTGCAGACGCTACTGCAGTTGCTGATACAGTCGCTTCAAACGCTAAGGGCTTAGGCTACATCGCAGCAGGTATCTCAACAGGTCTTTCATGTATCGGCGGTGGTATCGCGGTTGGCGGTTCTGCTCCTGCGGCTATCGGTGCTACAAGCGAAGATCCTAAGAACTTCGGTAAATCAATCATCTTCGTAGCGCTTGGTGAAGGCTGTGCGCTTTACGGTATGGTTATCTCCATCATGATTATCACAAGTCTCTAATAAGATTTTACTCATTTAAAAGGACGTAATACTATGAAAATGTATCTTATCAGCGATAATGTAGACACACTGGTAGGAATGAGACTTGCGGGTGTTGACGGAGTTGTTGTGCACAAACCTCACCACGTTGAAAAGGAGCTTGAAAAAGCACTCGAGATGGAAGATGTTGCTGTTATTATGATGACAGAAACTTTGATGAAGCTGTGCCACGACAAGATTTACGACATTAAACTAAACCGTAAACAACCGCTCATCATCGAAATCCCTGACAGACACGGTAATGGTCGTACTAAGGACAGTATCACCAAATACGTTTCGGATGCTATCGGTGTAAAGATATAAAAGACTTAACAAGAAGGCTTTATTTATGAATCAGGATAAAAAGACAAGTAGCTTTCTTAAAGCTATAAACAAGTACGCAAAAGAACAAAGCGACGCTATTTTACAGGAAGTCGAAGAGTTCAAAAAGCAGGAAATCGAAAAAGCGACTAAAGAAGCTCTGCTTGACGCGTACAACTTAATTCAGAAAACTATCACAACAGAAAAAGCTAAAATCGTCAGCGAGTACGCTAAAAAGGAACAGGAAAGTAAAAAAGAACTGTACATCAAGCGTAACGAAATCGTTGAAAACGTTTTTAAACTCTCTGAGGAAAAGCTCGTGGAATTTACAAAAAGCGAGAAATACGACGAGTATCTAATAAACTGTGCAAAAGAAATTTTTGCGGTTTTTGAAAACCGCCCTTGTGTTGTTTACTTAAAAAGTGCAGACGAAAGCAAAAAAGAGCTTATCGCCCCAGTACTTAAAAATGCTACATTTGAAATTTCTGACAGCATAACACTTGGCGGTATCAAAGCGTACTGTGAAGAACAATCTATTCTTGCTGACAACACTCTCGACTCAAAGCTTTTAGCTCAGCGAGAGTGGTTTTGCGAAAATTCAGGACTTAAGGTGGTGTAAATATGAATAAAAACTGTATTTACGGCATCAACGGCCCTGTCGTTACGATTAAAGGTGCTACAGACTTTTCTATGATGGAGATGGTATATGTCGGCGATGAAAAGCTCGTCGGCGAAATCATCGGCATCAATTCTGACTACACAACTGTTCAGGTTTACGAGGATACAACAGGCTTAAAACCGGGTGACCCGATTGTGGGCACGGGTGCTGCTATGAACGTACTCTTGGGACCTGGTATACTTAACAATATTTTCGACGGCATTGAGCGTCCGCTTTCTGAAATCGAGAAAAGCGACGGTGCATTTATCAGCCGTGGCTCACAGGTATCAGCTTTAGACACTCAAAAGCTGTGGGATGTAACACTAACTGTAAATGTCGGTGATACATTAAGCGGTGGTGAGATTTACGCAACACTTCCTGAAACTGATATCATCACTCACAAGTGCATGGTGCCTCCTACTATCTCAGGTAAGGTAACTTATACTGCAAAAAACGGACAGTACAAGCTTTTTGACACAGTAGTTAAACTAGAAGACGAAAACGGCAATGTACACGAACTCTCTCTGTGCCAGAAGTGGCCTATCCGAACCCCTCGCCCTGTTAAAGAGCGTCTGACAGCGTCAATTCCGCTTATTACAGGTCAGCGAGTAATTGACACACTCTTCCCTATTTCTAAGGGTGGTACTGCGGCTATTCCGGGCGGTTTCGGTACAGGTAAAACTATGACACAGCACCAGCTTGCTAAGTGGTGCGATGCTGATATCATCGTATATGTCGGCTGTGGTGAACGTGGCAACGAGATGAGTCAGGTGTTGCAGGAATTTTCCGAACTCATCGACCCGAAACACAATTGTCCGATGACTTACAGAACTACGCTTATCGCTAATACATCGAATATGCCAGTAGCAGCGAGAGAAGCGTCAATTTACACAGGTATCACACTCGCTGAGTACTACCGTGATATGGGCTATAATGTCGCTATTATGGCAGACTCTACTTCACGTTGGGCTGAGGCTTTGCGTGAAATCTCGGGCAGACTCGAAGAAATGCCTGCTGAAGAAGGCTTCCCTGCTTACCTTCCGTCGCGTTTGTCGGAATTCTACGAGCGTGGTTGCAGAGCGAACGTGCTGTGCGGTAAGGAAGGCTCGGTTACAATCATCGGCGCGGTTTCTCCACAGGGTTCGGACTTCTCAGAGCCTGTAACTCAGAACACAAAGCGTTTCACACGCTGTTTCTGGGCACTCGACAAATCTTTAGCTTACGCTAGACACTATCCTGCTATCAACTGGATGGACAGCTACAGCGAGTACTTCTCTGACCTTGACCCTTGGTTTGAAGAAAACTTGGGCGAAGAGTTCTTAGAATACAGAAAGCAGATTTCTTCCCTTTTAGCAGAAGAAAGCAGACTTATGGAAATCGTAAAGCTCATCGGTGCTGACGTACTGCCTGACGACCAGAAGCTCGTTATCGAAACAGCGAAGGTTATTCGTGTCGGCTTCTTACAGCAGAACGCGTTCCATAAAGAAGACACATTCGTCCCTCTTGAAAAGCAGAAGTTGATGATGAAAACCATCCTTCATCTGCACAAAAAGGCAAAGCACATCACAAATGCGGCTATCCCTATTTCAAGAGTTATCGAAACAGGTCTTTTCGAAAAGCTAACTAAAATCAAGTACGACATACCGAACAACAGACTCGATATGTTTGACGAATATATCAAAGAGATTGACGAAAAAATCTCTGTAATCACACTGTAAGGAGGAAATGCTATGATTATCAACTACGTCGGCGTTAAAGAAATCAACGGCTCACTCGTTGTTATTGACGGCGTCAAAGGCGTTTCCTTTGAAGAAATCGTTGAACTTCAGCTTGACAACGGCACAAAACGTCAGGGTCGAGTTGTACAGATTAACGGCGAAAGAATCGTAGTACAGGTTTTCGAGGGTGCAAGAGCGTTAAGCCTTAATAACACAAAGACAACTTTAACAGGCAGACCGATGGAAATGCCGCTTTCTCCTGAGATTATGGGCAGAATTTTAAACGGTGCAGGTAAGCCTATCGACGGTATGGGCGATATTTTCCCTGTCACAAAGCGTAACATCAATGGCACTCCGATTAACCCTGTATCACGAATTTACCCTAGAAACTACATCAACACAGGTATCTCGAGTATCGACACGCTGATGACTTTAATCCGCGGTCAGAAGCTACCTATCTTCTCGGGCTCAGGTATGAAACATAACGAGCTTGCGGTACAGATTGTACGACAGGCAAAAATCAGCGGAGCAGATTCAAACAACTTCGGTGTTGTATTCGCCGCTATGGGTGTACAAAACGACGTTGCTCAGTACTTTAAAAAGAGTTTCGAAGAAAGTGGCGTTATGGAGCGTGTAGTAATGCTCTTGAACCTCTCTAACGACCCTATTATCGAGCGTATGCTCACACCTAAATGTGCTCTCACTGTTGCTGAGTACCTCGCTTTTGAGCTTGATATGCACATCCTCGTAATCATGACCGATATGACCTCCTACGCTGAAGCTCTGCGTGAGTTCTCTTCATCAAAGGGCGAAATTCCTGGTAGAAAAGGTTATCCGGGTTATCTTTACTCAGATTTAGCTTCCATGTACGAGAGAGCGGGTATGATTAAAGGCAGTAAAGGCTCTGTCACACAGATTCCGATTCTTACTATGCCTAATGATGACATCACCCACCCTGTACCTGACCTGACAGGTTACATCACAGAAGGTCAGATTGTACTAGACAGAATGCTTCAGAGTCAGGGCATCTACCCTCCTGTAAACGTTCTCCCTTCCCTGTCGCGTCTGATGAAGGACGGCATCGGTGAGGGTTACACAAGAGAGGACCACCAAGGACTTGCTAACCAGCTTTTTGCATCTTACGCGAGAGTTATTGATGCTAGAAGTTTAGCATCTGTTATCGGCGAAGAGGAGCTCTCTCCTATCGACAAAAAATACATTGAGTTCGGCAGAAAGTTTGAGAGCACTTTCGTAAATCAGGGAAATACTGAAAACAGAACTATCGAACAGAGCCTTGATTTAGGCTGGAAACTGCTTTCCACATTACCGAAATCAGAGCTTGACCGAGTAGACGACAAACTTCTCGACAAATATTATGTTGATAACAACTAACACTAGAAAGGGATGAGTATATGGCAGTAAACGCTGTGCCGACAAAAGGTAATTTAATAAGTACGAAAAAGTCGCTTCAGCTGTCAAAGGTCGGCTTTGAGCTATTAGACCGCAAGCGTAATATACTCATCCGTGAAATGATG
>JAZSFG010000069.1:0-11103 GCA_045532065.1 Ruminococcus sp.
GGTTCTTCAATTGAGCTTTCTGCTGACGCTCCGCTGCGTGAGCCATACGCTGTGTGGATGCAGGGTGGACTTAACTTTAACAGCAGTAAAATCGGAATTATGTTAGCGGCACAGGAAGTTTTAGATATCAATAAATAGAAAAAGAAGCTCTTACGTTAAAGTAAGAGCTTTTCTTATTTCTGCCTTAATTTTTTAAAAAACTGAGAGATAATCTCGCTACATTCTTTCTCCATAATACCACCCTCAAAGTGAGGATGAAAAGAATTCTGCATTTCCAGAATATTGAGAGTAGAGCCACAACAACCGAAGTTTTTGTCGTAGGCTCCGAAATATACGTTAGGAATCCTAGCGTTTACTATAGCTCCCGAGCACATCGGACACGGCTCAAGAGTAACATATATATCACACTCCCAAAGCCTCCAGCCTTTGAGCTTTTCGCATGCAGAGTTAATAGCTTCGATTTCAGCGTGGGAGAGTGCGTTTTTAGATTTTTCTCGTCTGTTTCGTCCTGTCGAGATGATTTCTCCATCCTTAACGATAACAGCACCCACAGGAACTTCGCCCTCAAGAAACGCTTCTTCAGCTAGTTTAAGGGCTTCATTCATAAACTTTTCGTGCATACTGTACCTCCATAAAATTTATCACAAACTTGTATCTGTGAGATAAGGTTGCAGGAGCATAAGTATTGCTTCTGAGAGCGATAGCACTGTAAAAATAATCATAGTAGGGCTTTTGCACACAGTTTTTACTTTTTCTTTGAATGAGATATCGTTGTCAGCACCATATAATTTGAAGAAGCCTTTGTGTTTTCTACAAAGAATAGTAAAACTAATAAGACCGAGTACTGCTATTACAAAAGTAAAACCGACAGAGATGAGGTTTACTGTGTGGTCACTCAGGTGTGTGTTTGTTTGCAGTAGTGATATCGTTACGCTTATGCCATTGTTTAAGAAATGGATGATAATAGCAGGCAAGAGGGAATTAGTTTTAACTGTGATGTATCCCAACACAAGACCTACAACGAAAGCGAACGGTATTTGTGTGAAGTTTCCGTGCATAAGTCCGAACATAACACCTGATATAAGAACGGCAAGGGAGTCGGAGTGCTTTCTTAGTTTTCCAAGTATTACGCCTCGAAACGCAAATTCTTCTACTAAAGCCGGCAACAGGGCAACTGTTACATAGAATAACAGTACATCAATCGGACCATCGCATACGTATTCGATATCAACATAAGCGTCAATACCGAACATATCAAATACACCGATCATCATATTAGCGACATAGTTTGCGACCATAGCGACAGCTAAACCGAATGTGCACAGTAAAAAAGTAAGCTTGAAACCGAGCTTTTCGAGAGGGAAAGTCTTTGAGAAATCCACCTTTGCTATTATACTATATATAATAGCTACTCCAAAAAAGGTTATAAGGGACGCTAGTCCGCTGATAATCATAATGAAAGTTGTGTCTGTCATAAAGCTCGTATCAGTAAGAGCAAAAAGCATATCGTCACTAGTTAACATTTTCATTATCATCGGAATAAGTATTGTGATGAATGATACCGCTGTCATAACTTCAAAAAAGATGATAAGTACAAGTCCTGCGATATTAGAGTCCTTTTTAAGACTTCTTCTATATAAATACTCGTCGTATTCTTTTTGTGTTGCAAAAGTTTTCAATTTTAAAACTCCTCAAGATGTTTTAGTATATAATAATACAAAAAAATTGAAAAATAATTCTTGACAAACAAAATAAAAGAATATATAATACACTAGAACAATAAAGCAAAGCGGAAATGCTTTCACCTGTGGGGTGTCGTCTGCACGGGTCAATACTTTCTAACAGCGTAGCTGTTTTTGATTTGTATTGCCATGCGGACAGAAGTGTTTCTGTTCGCATTTATTTTTTGTAGAATAACTTTGGAGGTGCTTACCATAGGCACAAAGGAAATTCAGATCAACGAAGAAATTCGTGACAAAGAATTACGTATCATAGGCGATGACGGTGCACAGCTCGGTATTATGAGTGCTCAACAGGCTCTTGATATCGCTGCGGAGAAAAATCTCGATTTAGTTAAGATTGCACCACAGGCTACACCACCTGTCTGTAAAATTATGGACTACGGCAAATATCGCTTCGAGCAGGCAAAGCGTGAAAAAGAAGCTAGAAAGAATCAGCACGTTGTTAACATTAAGGAAATCAAACTTTCTCTTAACATCGACACACATGATTTTAATACTAAGCTTCGTAACGCTCTTAAGTTTTTTGCTCACGGCGATAAAGTTAAGGTTTCTATCAGATTCAGAGGAAGAGAAATGGGCCACGCAGAGTACGGCTATGATACAATGCAGAAATTCGCTGAGGCTTGTCAGGAAGTAGCGGTTATCGAAAAACCTGCGAAACTCGAAGGCCGTCAGATGCTCATGTTCCTTGCACCAAAGTCAGGAAAGTAATTAAAGGAGGACACTACAATGCCTAAAATTAAAACACACAGCGGAGCTAAGAAGCGTTTCAAACTCACAAAAAACGGTAAGGTTATCCGCGCTCATGCAAACAAAAGACACATTCTGAACAAAAAGACAACTAAGCGTAAGAGAGGCTTAAGACAGAACGCTGTTACAGATAAGACAAATGTAGCACAGGTTAAGCGTTTAATCCCTTACAAATAATCGCTTTTTCATTCTAAAATTCGGAGGTAACATATAATGGCACGTATTAAAGGCGCGATGATGACTCGCAAAAGAAGAAAAAAGACATTAAAACTTGCTAAAGGTTATTTTGGTGCTAAGAGTAAGCACTTTAAGATGGCTAAACAGGCTGTAATGAAGTCTGGCAACTATGCATACATTGGCCGTAAGCACAAGAAGAGAGATTTCAGAAGACTTTGGATCACTCGTATTTCTGCTGCTTGCAAAGCAAACGGCACAAACTACTCAACATTTATGAATGGCCTTAAAAAAGTTGGCATCACACTTAACCGTAAGATGCTTTCAGAAATCGCTATTTCTGATCCACAGGCTTTCACAGCTTTAGTTGAGCAGGCTACAAAAGCATAAAAAAGCTATAACTGCGTTTGGGGTTTTACCTCAAACGCTTTTGCTTATTATAGGAATATTTTATGGACATCATTAAAAGTAAAGATAATAAGACAATTAAATACATTTCAAAGCTCATATCTTCATCGAAGTTCAGACGTACTGAAAACAGATTTGTTATTGAGGGAGTGCGTTTGTGCGATGAAGTGCTGAAAAATAAATGTAAAGTTTCGAGCTTTTTGTATTCAGTCAGCGCATACGATAAGTATAAAGATATAGTCGAAGCACTGAAAAATATTTCTGACAATGTTTTTTGCGTTGATGACCGCATATTTAGTGCTTTATCTGATACAAAGACACCACAGGGTGTGCTTTGTGTTGTAAAAACACTTGACAAACAGTCTTACTTTGATAAAATTAGTAAGAATGGAGTAATATTAGCTCTTGATAATATTCAGGATCCATCTAATCTCGGAACCATACTCCGTTCAGCAGATGCTTTAGGTGTAGATGCAGTGGTTTTATCCGATGATTGCTGTGATATTTACTCTCCGAAAGTTGTGAGAGGTAGTATGGGAGCAGTATTTAGAATACCTTTTGCAATAACATCTGATTTAGCTTGCTTTATTGCTGAGTTTAATGAAAACGGTGACTCGTTTGCGTGTGTACTGGACGAGAGTGCTGTTACTATAGATAAGGTGAAGTTTTCTAAACCTGTTTTATCTGTAATCGGTAATGAAGGTAACGGCGTATCACAAAGGGTTATTTCGGTATGTAAGCACAAGCTCTACATCCCGATGAAAAATAACGCTGAATCTCTCAACGCGGCTGTCGCTGCGAGTATTATTATGTGGGAAATGGTAAAATGACAAATACCACTCGACTCTGGGTGTGGCTTTCTCTTGCTTTAGGGGTAGATAATCCAAAGCAAAAGAGAGTTTACGATACATACAAAGGTATATTGAAATTTTATGAAGGCGGCATTTACGAATGGCGTCTATGTGGTATTTTCAGCGATAAAGAACTCGACGCTTTAACCACAGTAAAGATGATTGACGCACAGAAAGTCATCGATGACTGTACGCGTTTAGGCTATGATATCGTTTGTTTTGACGATGAAGCGTACCCACAGAAATTAAAAGATATTTATTCACCACCGTGCGTGTTGTATGTGTGGGGTAAACTGCCTGATTTTGATAGCAAGCTTAGTATAGCTATGGTTGGTACGAGAAATGCTACTCAGTATGGTGTTAAGACTTCTCACGTACTGTCAGCGAGCCTTTCTAAGCTTGGTGTAATTATCGTCAGTGGTGGCGCTTTAGGTATAGACACAGCGTCGCATATCGGAACATTAGAAGCAGGCGGCACTACTGTGTGCGTTTTAGGTTGCGGCATTAACTATAGATACCTTATGGCCAATGCGCAGATGCGTAAAAATATAGCACAGACTGGAGCGGTAATTTCTGAATATCCGCCGGGAGCTAAATCTTTTCCACATAATTTTCCTGTTAGAAATCGTATTCTTTCTGGATTATCTGATGGAGTAGTTGTAGTAGAAGCTGACGAAAAAAGCGGTTCACTCATTACTGTTAATCATGCGCTCGAACAAGGCAGAGAAGTGTTTGCGGTTATGGGTAACATCAATTCACGTTATTCCACAGGAACCAATAAAATGATTAAAGACGGAGCGACTCCTGTGACATCTTATCTGGATATTATCGAGGCGTTCCCACAGTATCAAATAGAAAATGCTGATTTAGATGTTGAATTATCCGCACAAAATGATTCACAGCTGAACTTACCGCCTGTTAAACACAGAGTCGACGTTGAGCTGACTGATACTGTAAAGAAAATATACGATTGTATTGGTAACGAGCCGATACACATCGACCAGATTGTCGCAAAATGCGACTTACCGGTCAGTAAAGTTTTACAATCTCTTACTGAACTCGAATTACTTTCGCTTATATCATGCCAACAAGGCAGACTATATAAATTAGTTTGATTTTTAGGAGGACAAAAATGTCTAATCTTGTAATCGTGGAGTCTCCTGCAAAAGCAAAGACTATTAAAAAATATCTCGGAAAGGACTACGATGTAGTAGCGTCTATGGGCCATGTTAGAGACCTGCCGTCTGCTCGACTCAGCGTTGACCTTAATAATGATTTTGCACCGAGATATGAGATTATAAAAGGAAAAGAAAAGCTTGTTGACGAGCTTGTTGAGTTATCTAAGAAAAGTGATAACGTTTATCTCGCAACTGACCCGGATAGAGAGGGCGAAGCTATTTCCTGGCATTTAGCATATTTACTTAATCTTGATTTGACAAAGAGCAACAGAGTTGAGTTTAATGAAATCACTAAGAATGGTATCGAAAGTGGTATGTCTAATCCGCGTTCTATAAATATTGACCTCGTTAATGCTCAGCAGGCACGTCGAATTTTAGACAGAATCGTTGGTTACAAACTCAGTCCGTTTGTGTCACAGAAGATTCACAGAGGTCTTTCTGCAGGTCGAGTACAGTCTGTAGCAGTCAGAATTGTTGTAGACAGAGAGCTCGAAATCAGAGCATTCACTCCTGAAGAATACTGGACAATTGACGCAAAACTCGTTCCAAAGGGCTCACGTAAGTCATTCTCTGCTTCACTTTACGGTGATGTAAACGGCAAAATCAAAATCTCATGCAAAGAAGATGCTGATAAGATTATCGTAGCACTTGATAACGCTGATTTTGTTATCACAAAAGTCAAGAATTCTACAAGAAAGAAATCTCCTGCTCCACCATTTATCACATCTACATTACAGCAGGAAGCTTCTCGTAAACTCGGCTTCCAGTCAAGAAAAACAATGAAGATTGCACAGGAGTTATACGAAGGTATTGACATCGAAGGTATCGGCGCCATCGGTCTTATCACTTATATGCGTACTGACTCGTTAAGAGTATCCGCAGAAGCTGTGAGTGAAGCTACTAAGTTCATCGGAGAGAATTATGGTGCGAAGTATCTTCCTGCAAAGCCTAGATTCTTTAAGTCTCGTACAAACGCTCAGGATGGTCACGAAGCTATCAGACCATCAACTCCGTCACTTGACCCTGCGAGCGTGAAATCAAGCCTATCTAACGACCAGTATAAGCTCTATAAACTCATCTGGGAGAGATTTATCGCCTCACAGATGGCTGATTGTATACAGAAAACAACTCAGGCAGATATTACAGCTAACGGTTATGTGTTCAAAGCTTCAGGCTACAAAGTAGACTTTGATGGCTTTACTGTACTTTATACAGAGAGTAAGGACGACGCTCAGGAGAAAGAAACACAGCTTCCTCCACTTGAGGTTGATACAATTTGTAAATTAAAAGAACTTACTCAGAATCAGCACTTCACACAGCCACCATCAAGATATACAGAAGCGTCACTTATCAAAGCTATGGAAGAGTATGGCATTGGCAGACCATCTACTTATGCTGCTACTATTTCGACTATCACAGGCAGAGAATACGTTAAACGTGACGGTAAGACTCTTGTACCTACAGAGCTTGGCGAGGCTTTGGCTCAGCTTATGAAAGAGCGTTTTCCTAAGATTGTAAACGTGAAATTCACAGCACAGATGGAACAGGATCTTGATACTGTTGAAAGCGGCGATGTCGAGTGGGTTAATCTTCTCGATCAGTTCTACGTTGACTTTGAGAAAACACTCAAAAAAGCAAAGAATGATATGGCTGGTGTGAAAATTCAGCTTAAAGAGGACGAAACCGATATCATCTGTGAAAAATGCGGTAAAAAGATGGTTGTAAAAGTCGGCCGTTACGGAAAGTTTATCGCTTGTCCTGGCTATCCGGATTGTAAAAATGTTAAGAAATATGTCGAAGAGGCTGGTTCTACATGTCCTAAGTGTGGTGGTAACGTAATCGTTAAGCACACTAAAAAGGGTAAGTCTTTCTATGGTTGCAGCAACTATCCGACATGCGATTTCGTATCGTGGTATGAGCCTGTTTCTGAGAAATGTCCACAGTGTGGAGACATACTCTACAAAAAGAAAGGTAAAAAAGCAACTCTTTTCTGTCAGAGAGAGGGTTGTGGATATAAAAAGTAATGACTGTTAATGTCTTTGGAGCTGGCTTAGCTGGATGCGAAGCAGCTTACCAGCTTGCTAAACGCGGAGTACACGTCAAGCTGTACGATATGAAACCGAATAAGAAAACTCCTGCTCACAGTAGTGACAAGTTTGCTGAACTTGTATGTTCAAATTCGCTTAAAGCTAAGCGTGTGAGCTCTGCAGCAGGACTTTTAAAAGAAGAAATGCGTAGACTTGACTCGCTTTTAGTAAGCTGTGCTGATATGTGCGCTGTTCCTGCGGGTGGTGCTTTGGCGGTTGACAGAGAAGAGTTTTCTCGTTTGGTTACTGAAAAAATTAAAAATCACGAGAATATTGAGTTTATCAGTGAAGAGGTTACTTCTATTCCTGAAAACGATATTTCTGTTGTAGCTACTGGTCCGCTTACATCGGACGCTCTTTCTCAGTTTATCAGCGATAAATTTGGAGAGCATCTGTCGTTTTACGATGCCGCAGCTCCGATTATCAGCGCTGAAAGTGTTGATATGGAACACGCTTTCTTTGAATCGCGTTACGGCAAAGGTGATACTTCAGATTATCTCAATTGTCCGATGAATAAAGAGGAGTACGAGTTGTTTTATAACGAGCTTGTGAATGCTCAGCGTGCTCCTGTTCATGATTTTGATGTAAGAGACCCAAAGGTTTACGAGGGGTGTATGCCGATTGAGGTGCTTGCTCAGCGTGGCGTTGATACAATCCGCTTTGGTCCTATGAAACCTGTCGGACTTCGCGACCCTAGAACAGGACACCGTCCGTGGGCTGTTCTTCAGCTTAGAAAAGAAACTGTCAGCGGTGAAATGTACAACCTCGTTGGATTTCAGACTAACCTTAAGTTTGATGAACAAAAACGTGTTTTTGGCTTGATTCCTGCGCTTAAGAACGCTGAATTTTATAGATACGGTGTTATGCACCGTAACACTTTCATTAACTCTCCGAAGCTTCTTGACTCGGATTTCTCGCTAAAATCAGATAAGAATATTTTCTTTGCAGGTCAGATAACAGGTGTAGAGGGTTATATGGAATCCGCGTCTTCGGGTCTGCTTGCAGGTATTAACGCTTATCTTTATGCATGTCAGAAAGATACTGTTGTTTTACCTGAGTGCACTATGATTGGTGCATTGTCAAGATACATAGGTGATGAATCAGTTAAAGATTTTCAGCCGATGGGAGCAAATTTCGGTGTGTTGCCATC
Organism: Ruminococcus sp.; assembly: GCA_045532065.1. Classification (GTDB taxonomy): domain Bacteria; phylum Bacillota; class Clostridia; order Oscillospirales; family Acutalibacteraceae; genus Ruminococcoides. The sequence goes on from JAZSFG010000069.1 coordinate 8,341, forward strand.
ACTTGAAGACAGACCAAGGGATAAAGCGTTACGCGGTGAGATGTATGCGTCTCGTTCGCTTGATAGTTTAGATAGTTTTATTAAGGATAACAATTTATAATTAAATGGGGAAAATTATGAACATTATTGTAGATGCTTTCGGTGGAGATAACGCACCGCTTGAGATAATAAAAGGCTCTGTTGATGCTAAAAATGAATATGGTATCGACATAACTTTAGTTGGTAATGAAGAAATTATCCGTAATGTCGCTAAAGAAAACGAAATTAACATCGATGGTATGAGAATTGTTCATGCTGATTCTGTTATTTCACAGAATGAACCTGGTACGGATGTACTTAAAAAGAAGAAAGACAGTTCTATGGCTGTAGGATTAAAACTCTTACACGATGGCGAGGGAGACGCGTTTGTTTCTGCCGGTAACAGCGGTGCGGTCTGCGTTGGTGCTACTTTGATTGTTAAGAGAATCAAAGGTATCAAGCGTCCTGCTTTTGCTCCGATTATGCCTACTGTCGAGGGTTACACTATGCTCGTTGACAGTGGTGCGAATGTTGAGTGTAAACCACAGATGCTCTATCAGTTTGCTGTTATGGGCTCTATCTATATGAATAAAGTTATGGGTGTAGAAAATCCTAGAGTTGGTCTTGCTAATGTCGGTTCAGAGCCTCATAAGGGTGGCGAATTACAGCTTAAGACCTACGAGCTGTTAAGCGATTCAAAGCTCAATTTCATTGGTAATGTTGAGGGTAGAGATATTCCTGTCGGCGGATGTGATGTTTGTGTCGCTGATGGATTTACAGGTAATATGATTTTAAAGACCTACGAGGGTGTTGCTGAAGCACTTATGACAAAAATCAAAGGTGTTTTCAAGAAAAACGCTAAAACAAAGCTTGCTGCCGCTATGGTTTACTCTGACTTAAAAGAAATGAAGAAGTCTATCGACTACAACGAGTACGGTGGAGCACCAATTATCGGTTGCTGTAAGCCTGTATTCAAAGCTCACGGAAGTGCAAAAGCAAAGACTTTTAAAAATGCCTTAAGACTAACAAAAGAATATGTAGAACAGAATGTCGTTGAATCAATTTCTTCGGCACTCAAAGAATTTGATAAAGGAGACTCTGAGTCAGATGACTGAGCTTCAGGAAAAAATAGGATATCAATTTAATAATATAGAATTACTTAAAGAGGCGCTGACACACTCGTCTTATGCTAACGAACAGCACAAAAAGCTCAAGTGTAACGAAAGACTTGAGTTTTTAGGTGATGCAGTTCTCTCGATTGTTGTGTCTGATTACATATTCGCTAATTGTCCGACTCTTCCTGAGGGTGAGCTGACAAAGCTTCGAGCTTCTTTAGTGTGTGAAAAAAGCCTGCACAAGTTCGCAAAACAGCTTGATTTAGGTAAGCACCTGTTTTTAAGCCACGGTGAAAGACGCAGTGGCGGAGCTAGTCGTGCATCTATTTTATCCGACGCTTTCGAAGCTGTTATCGCGGCTATTTATCTCGATGGAGGTATCGAGCCTGCGAGAAAACATATCTTAAAGTATGTTGTTCCTGAAATTGAACACAGAAAGTCGATTTCATTTAAAGATTATAAAACTTCACTTCAGGAGATTATACAGAAAAATCCTGGTGAAAAACTTGAGTACTTCCTAGTTTCTTCAACGGGACCTGACCACGATAAGCACTTTAAGGTTGAGGTTCACCTCAACAGCAACGTAATCGGTCGTGGTGGCGGAAAGAGTAAGAAAGAAGCTGAACAGCAGGCTGCACGTGAAGCTTTGGAGTTGATGGGCTATTAAACATTCAAATGTAGCTATATTCGTACCACATAACGGCTGTCCGCACCAGTGTAGTTTCTGTAACCAGCGATATATTGTCGGACAAGCGTACCAGCCTTGCGGTGACGATGTAAAAAATACACTCGAAAACGCACTTGATTCTTTAAAAGAAAATTGCCTTAACGCTGAAATTGCATTTTTTGGTGGCAGTTTTACTGCAATTGACAGAGAATATATGTTAGAGCTGTTAGATGCTACGATTTATTATATCGACCAGTTTAAAGGTATCAGAATTTCGACGCGACCTGATTACATAAACGACGAAATTCTAATGCTTTTAAAGCGATATGGTGTTACTTCGATTGAGCTTGGTGCACAGTCTATGTGTGATGACGTGCTTAGAGATAATAACAGAGGTCATTCTGCGCAAGATGTTTCTGCGGCGTCCAGACTTATTAAATCATATGGCTTTTCACTCGGACTCCAGATGATGACAGGACTATATAACAGCAGTGATGAAAAAGACATCGAAACAGCTGAAAAAATTATCGAGTTAAAACCTGATACAGTGCGTATTTATCCGACTATTATTATGAAAAACACTGATTTACAGCGACTTTATGAGTGCGGTAAATATGCACCTGCTGATTTAGATAGTACTGTGAATTTATGCGCTAGGCTTATAACGATGTTTGAGGATAACGATATTAATGTTATCAGAGTAGGACTTCATCACAGCGAAAGTTTAGATGAAAACTCTGTGTGTGGTCCGTATCATCCGTCGTTTCGTGAGCTGTGCGAAAGTAAAATTATGTTTAATAAACTGTACGATATGCTTTTATGCGAAAATATTGAGTGCGATTGTACAGTAAAAGTATCAAAGAGTAGCGTTTCTAAAATGATTGGAAACAAACGCTCAAATTTAGAAAAATTCAAAGAGTTAGGTTATAACCTAACGATTATACAGGACGATTCACTTGTGGG
>JAZSFG010000012.1:0-5914 GCA_045532065.1 Ruminococcus sp.
AGAAGAGTACTTCAAGTGAAGTACTCTTTTTCTGGAGCGGGTTACGAGGCTCGAACTCGCTTCATTTACCCCGTAAAGCTTCGCTTTTCGGGGACCCCTACCTCCGGTTCAAAATAACGGTGGAGGCAGCGAGTTCACAAAAAAAGAAGAGTACTTCAAGTGAAGTACTCTTTTTCTGGAGCGGGTTACGAGGCTCGAACTCGCTACCTCCACCTTGGCAAGGTGGCGCTCTACCAGATGAGCTAAACCCGCATTATTTGGTGCCTCCGGACGGAATCGAACCATCGACACGGGGATTTTCAGTCCCCTGCTCTACCGACTGAGCTACAGAGGCAAAAGCAAATATGGCGACCCGGAACGGGCTCGAACCGTCGACCTCTAGCGTGACAGGCTAGCGTTCTAACCAACTGAACTACCGGGCCATATGTGGTGGGAACAACAGGGCTCGAACCTGTGACCCTCTGCTTGTAAGGCAGATGCTCTCCCAGCTGAGCTATGCTCCCACGCGTTCGCCTCTTATTTGCGACGGGTATTATAATACAACACCCGTACATAAATGTCAAGCCTTTTTTTGAATTTTTTTTATTTTTTTGCAAGAATGGCTTTAAGTTCAGCTTCTGTGAACTCAAAAGTTTTATTACAGAAGTGACAACCCGCCTTTGCACCGTGGTCTTTCTCTATCATCTCTTCGATTTCTTCAGCAGGCATAGACTCAATAAGCGATTCAATCTTCTCTTTTGAGCAACCACAGACATACTTGACCTCAAACTCGTCGAGCACTTCAACCTCGAAACCTTTTAATGCTTCTTTACACATATCAAGAGTCGACATACCTTTAGCAAGCATTGTGGTAACAGAATCGAGCTCAGCGATATTTTTCTCGAGCTTTTCGATAGTATCTTCGAATGCACCCGGCAAAAGCTGAATCAAAAGTCCACCGGACAGAAGCACCTCTCCTGTCTCTTTGTCAATAAGAACACCTAAAGCACAGACTGTCGGAATCTGCTCACTTTGTGCGTAGTACTGAGCGATATCCTCAGCAATCTCGCCTGATACAAGTTCAATCTGACCGATATACGGCTCACCTGTACCTAAATCACGCATAACGTTTAATACACCGTTTTTGCCCACAGCCTGTGCTACATTGAGCTTACCATTATCATAGTGAGCACTAGGACATGACGCATTAGAAACATAACCCTTAACATTACCGAAAGAGTCAGCAACAGCAATAACAGGACCTAAAGGACCGTCACCTGCTACCCTAAGGTTAATTGAAGCAGTTTTACTTTTAAGCATAGCACCCATCATCGAAGTAGCGGAAAGAAGTCTGCCAAGCGCTGCAGAAGCTACAGGTGAAGTACCGTGAATCTTAGATGCTTTATATACGATATCTGTAGAATCAATCGCCGATGCCATAATAGCGCCGTCGCTTGTAATACATCTGATTATTTTATCCATATTAAAATCTCCGTGAAAATATTCTTATATTCATTTATTTTTTGCGTGCAACATAAATCACACGCTGTTCGTCACTTTTCGGTTCTTCAAAAGTCATATCACCAAAACGGCTCACTACTTCAAACCCAGCTTTCTCTAGCATTGAGGTTAACTCATCATCGCTGTACGCACGCTCATAGAATCTCTCGCTCTCACGGTAGTACACCTTTCCCTCACGTTCAAAAAAGTCAAGTTCGATTTCGACAATGTTATTTTCTTTTAGAGAATTTTGCCATACACAGAACACATCATCGGTGTCATATACAAAAGTATTATCCGCGAGCACCTCACTGTGCTTATATATAGTGTTAGCATCAAAAAGAAAATAACCGCCCTGATTCATAAAGAGCGACACACGTTCAAAAGTCTTTTGTACGTCAGACTCTTTTACAAGATGGTTGATGCTGTCGAGTGTGCACACACAGGTGTCAATCGTACCGTACAGGTCGATAGACTGCATCTTCTGACACAAAAAGAGAATATCAAGTCCGTTTTCCTCAGCCTTTTCACGAGCGTGAGAAAGCATATCGTAGGACGCGTCAATTCCGTAGACATCGACACCACTCTTCTTAAGCTCGACAGTGAGTGAGCCAGTGCCACACGCTAAATCAAGGCTCAACCCCATATCGTGGTCAAGCCTTTCAAAAATCTCGAGTATGTATCGGCAACGCTCATCGTAGCCGACATTTTGCATTAATGCGTCGTAATATTCTGAAAAAGAATTATACCCCGCAGGTGTGTTCGAATAACTCATTAGTCGTTATTTTCCATTCTATCGAAAACGAGGTCATAACCACCGCAGTTGTCATAATTTAAAGAACGGTTAACACGGCTGATAGTAGCTGTAGACGCGCCGGTTTTAGCAACAATCTCGCTGTAGACCATATTATCTTTGAGCATCTTCGCAACAACCAAACGCTGTGACATAGATTTAATCTCAGGAATAGTGCACAAATCCTTAAAAAGCATAGCGCACTCTTCACGTGTTTTTAATGTGACGATTGCGTCAAACAGTAAATCTGTAAATTCGTCGTTAATCTTCTTAGGCATAAAATGTCTCCTGTTTCATAATTTAATACATTAAAATATTAACACATAAAACTGTAAAAGTAAAGAAGAAAAATCCCCCTTGAAAACAAGGAGGATTAAAATCAGAAAAACTGCCACAAATACCCACACAGCGTACCAAAAACAACGCCGCTTACAAAAAGTAAAAGTGTTATTAAAATATTCTCTTTAACATTCTTGTTGAGTCTGAAGAGCACCAGAAGACCGACGCCTGCATTAGTCATAAGTCCCGAAATCATCGCGCCTTCAGAAATAACTCCCTCAACAAAAAGGTCGGTAATCAGCACAGACACCGAGCAGTTAGGGATAAGTCCGACTAAACCTGCGAGCACTTCGCTGACAAAAGGAGTGTTGCCGAAAACGCCCTTTAAGAAATCGTTTCCGAAATACTCAAAAGCACAGTTTAGCGCAAATGATACTATAATAATAAGCACGAGGACTTTCAAAGTATGCTTAAGTGCTGAGAGGAAAATGTTCTCGTGACAGTCGCAGTGTTCCTGTTCACAGAAATCGTGGATATGCTCAGACGATGTTTCGCGATTTTTCTTTAAAAGTCGTAATACTATATCGATAATAAAACCGCACAGCGCCGCGCCGAGAATCTTAAACAAAAGAATCTTAATAATAACAGACAGCCCGACTTTCTCGGAAATAAGAATCGGAAGCATTTCATCACTTGTCGACATAAACACAGCAATCATCGTGCCGAGTGTCACGATACGTGCGGAGTAAAATCCCGCTACAGCACCGGAAAATCCACACTGCGGGATTGCGCCGATAAGTGAGCCGAGGAGCGGTCCTGCGTAGCCGACTTTAGCGACAGTTTTGTTGAGCTTCTCGCCTGCTTTGAGTTCGAGATACTCCATCAACAGATACGCGAGAAACAGTATCGGCGACATTTTCAGCGCGTCAAGAAGCGTTTCTAAAATAATATCTAACATATTGTAACCTCACTATAACGTGGATATAATAATATCAAAAAATCCAATAGCCGTCAACGAATAGTAAGAGAAAAACAAAAGAATATTTTAGTAATAAATAAAAAAAGCACTTGACAACCGATTATGCTTGTGATAAAATTCACTTTGCAAGTTACGGAGAGGTGTCCGAGTGGTTTAAGGAGCTAGTCTTGAAAACTAGTGATCCCGCGAGGGACCAAGGGTTCGAATCCCTTCCTCTCCGCCATTTTTTTATCTAAACACTTTGGCATACGGAGGATTACTCAAGTGGCCAAAGAGGCTCCCCTGCTAAGGGAGTAGGCCGGGAAACCGGTGCGAGAGTTCGAATCTCTTGTCCTCCGCCAAAAAGAAAGCACTAACCTTTATGGTTGGTGCTTTTCTTTTTCGTTTGATTTTTAGATTCGAACTCGAGCACCTGCGAGCATTACCGCCGAGCAAAAAAAAACAATCATTGACTCTTCTTATTATAACATTTATAATTAATTCAAAGGAGGCTTGTTTATGGGTAACACACATTCCACACGGAATCTCTACAATATCAGCAGAAGTTCTAAAATTGACAAACGTGGCATAGGGTTCGCTATTGCTTCTGTTTTTGTCGGAACTTTTGTTTCTGTAATTTCTTTTGTTGTTCTATTGTCTGTTATACTTTTAAATTCGATGCACACTGAAATAAATCCTGAGCCATGGGATTCTGTTTCTCAGTTTTACCGTGTGCTTGGAACCTACAGTTTAGGAGCAAGTCTTTACTCTATCGCTGCTATCATCTTAGGCGCTATTTCTAAAAAACGTGGCAACTCAGGCAAAATGCCAACAGCAGGTTTACTCCTTGGTATTATCTCTTTAGCTGTGCTCATCATAACGGCAGTTATCTATTTTGCAATGGCTTTTTCTTTATAGTATTTTCCATTGACACAAAACGTACTTATTGGTATAATTTTTGTAATCCAAGGGGCAAGCCTACGGGCTTGTCCCTTTCTTTATTTATGGAGGCTTATTATGGCTAAACTTGAAATTTTAAACGACAAGCGAGTGTTCCACTATTTCGAAGAAATCAGCGCGATTCATCGTGGTTCGGGAGATATGGAAGCTATCTCGAGATACTGCATCGCTTTTGCTGATGCACATGGACTCAGACACTACACAGACGAGCTGAAAAACGTCGTTATCTACAAGAAAGGCACAAAAGGTTATGAAGACTCCCCTGCTGTGATTTTACAGGGACATCTCGACATAGTGTGTCAGAAAACCGACGACTGTGATATCGACTTTTTACACGATGGTCTTGATATCTACGTTGACGGCGATTACATCAAAGCTAAGGGCACAACCTTAGGTGCTGATAACGGTATCGCTGTAGCTATGATTCTCTCGATTTTAGAAAGCGACGATATCGTACACCCTCCAATAGAAGCTGTTTTCACTACTGACGAGGAAACAGGTATGTACGGCGCAAAAGCTCTCGATATGAGCGTGTTAAAAGGCAGACGTATGATTAACCTCGACTCAGAAGAAGACGATTGCATCACCGTTTCGTGTGCAGGCGGTTGTGACTTCAAAGTTAATCAGCCAATTGAGTACAAAAAATCAAAAGGTACTGGCATTACTGTCACAATCATCGGTCTGACAGGCGGTCACTCGGGTGTTGAAATTCACAAAGGCAGAGCTAACGCAAATATAATTGCAGGCAAGCTCTTAAACGCTCTGAAAAACGAAACCGAGTTTGATATGATAAGCATTTGCGGTGGTGACAAAGCTAATGCTATCACTAATGCATGTACATTCAAAATCTCTGCAGTAAACGCAAACGATGTTCTCGCTTCTCTAGACAAGGTAGTTGAGCTAATTAAGCTTGAATACGCAGACAGAGAAAAGAATATGCAGATTTCAATCACAAAAGGTGAAACAAACGAATTTAATGTTATGACAGATGAGTTCAAAACTAAGCTCATCGCAGCTTTATGCTGTACACCGAATGGTGTGCTCGAAATGAGTGCTAGCATCGACGGTTTGGTTGAGACTTCCCTTAATTTAGGTATTCTCAACACAAACTACAAGGTGCTTACCATTCACTATGGTTTAAGAAGCAACAAGCAGGTAGCGCTAGAGAGTCTCTCTGACAAAATGGCTACTTTCTACGATATGCTCGATTTTTCTCACGAAACTTTCGGTCACTACCCACCGTGGGAATACAGAGCTGACTCGGCTGTGCGAGAGCTCTACAAAGAAACTTACATCGAGCAGTTTGACAAAGAACCTAGAGTTGAAGCGTTACACGCTGGCCTTGAATGTGGCGTGTTTGCATCCCAGATTGAAGACTTCGACTGTATTGCAATAGGCCCTACAATCAACGATGTTCACCCAGTAAAGGAAAAGCTCAGCATCAC
>JAZSFG010000057.1:0-4513 GCA_045532065.1 Ruminococcus sp.
CGCCGTCGGGTATAATCGCGCCGCATTGTTTGCAATTCATAGAATCCCTCTTTTCTTATGATTTGTGATTCAAAAACCGAGTTCCCTGTAGAAATCAAAGATGGCTTTACTTTCAAGGCAACTTGCATCATTGAGCCTGAAGTAGAAGTTAAAGACTACAAAGGCATCGAAATTGAAAAGAAATCAACAGAAGTAACTGATGAACTCGTAAATGAGGAAATCGATAAAGTTAGAGAGAGAAATAGCCGTATGGTTACTGTTGAAGATAGAGCAGCACAGATGGGTGACGTAACAGTTATCGATTTCGAAGGCTTTGTTGATGATGTTGCTTTCGAAGGCGGTAAGGCTGAAAACTTCAACCTCGAACTCGGCAGCGGCAATTTCATTCCTGGTTTTGAGGAACAGCTCGTTGGTCACAACACTGACGAAGAGTTCACAATCACTGTTACTTTCCCTGAAGAGTATCATTCAGAAGAACTCAAGGGTAAAGAAGCACAGTTTAAGATTACAATCCACGAAATCAAGGTTAAAGAGCTTCCTGAGCTTGATGACGAGTTCGTAAAGGATGTAAGTGATAAAGATACACTCGACGAGTACAAAGAAGAAATCAAAGAGACTATCGCTAAGAGACTCAAAGATGAAGCAGAAAAGGATATCGACGATAAGTTAGTTGAGAAAGTTCTCGAACTCGTTGAAGGCGAAATTCCTGAAGCTATGTATGAAAACGAAGTTAATACAATGCTCAGAGAGATGGATATGAGACTCCGTTCACAAGGTATGGATCTTGCTACTTATATGCAGTACACAGGCATGAACCCTGAATCAGTAAAAGAGATGTATCTCCCAGAAGCTCAGAAGAGAGTTAAGATGAGACTCGCTTTAGAGAAGATAGTAAAACTTGAGAACATCGCTGCTACTGAGGAAGAAATCGAAGCTGAGTACTCAAGACTCGCTGAAGCTTATCAGATGGAAGCTGATAAAGTTAAGGAAGTTCTCCCTGTAGACGCTATTTCACAGGATCTCGCTGTTGAAAAAGCTATGAAGTTCATCAGAGATAACGCAAAGATTAAATAATCTTTATTAATAAAATTTACTCAAAAGGAGCCGTTAATCATGAGTTTAGTACCTTATGTAGTAGAACAGACAAACCGCGGTGAGCGTTCATATGATATTTTCTCTCGTTTGTTGAACGACAGAATTATTATGCTCACTGAAGAAGTAAACAGCACAACTGCAAGTTTAGTTGTAGCGCAGCTTTTACACCTTGAGGGTCAGGACCCTAATAAGGACATCTGTCTTTATATTAACAGTCCTGGCGGTTCTGTTACTGATGGTTTAGCTATTTATGATACTATGCAGTATATCAAGTGTGATGTTTCAACAATCTGTATGGGTATGGCGGCTTCTATGGGTGCATTCTTACTTTCTGCCGGTACAAAAGGCAAGAGATATGCATTACCAAACAGTGATATTATGATCCACCAACCATCAGGCGGTGCTAGAGGTCAGGCTACTGATATTGAGATTCATACAAAGCATATTCTTCACACAAAGAAGAAACTCAACGAGATTCTCGCCGCTAACACAGGTCAGAGCGTTGATGTGATTGCCAAAGATACAGAGCGTGATAACTTTATGACTGCTGAGCAAGCACTCGAATACGGTCTTATTGACAAAATTCTTTACAAAAGATAATTTGGGAGTTATTTATGGCGGGAAAGAATCCGGAGAATAACGTTCGTTGTTCATTTTGTGGTAAACCACAGGACGCTGTTGGCAGACTTATCGCAGGTAACGGAGTTTATATTTGTGACCAGTGTGTAGATTTGTGTATGTCTATTCTCGAAGATGAAGAATTTGCACCAATTTCAAAAGAAAATTACAATAGTAAAAAGCCTGATTTATTAAAGCCACAGGAAATAAAAGCTATTCTTGATGAGTATGTAATAGGTCAGGACGACGCAAAGAAAACTCTTGCTGTTGCTGTATATAACCACTACAAGAGAGTTTTCAATAACGACGATAAAATTGAATTTGCTAAGAGCAACGTGCTTTTACTCGGTCCTACCGGTGTAGGTAAGACATTACTTGCACAAACTCTTGCGAAAGCACTTGATGTACCATTTGCAATAGCTGATGCTACTACTTTAACTGAGGCAGGCTACGTTGGCGAGGATGTTGAAAACATTCTCCTAAAGCTTATTCAGGCTGCTGATTTTGACATCGAAAAAGCACAGCAGGGTATCATTTATATTGATGAAATCGATAAAATTGCACGTAAATCTGAAAACCCATCTATCACACGTGATGTTAGTGGTGAGGGTGTTCAGCAAGCGCTTCTTAAAATTGTTGAGGGTACTGTTGCTAATGTTCCACCACAGGGTGGTAGAAAACATCCACAGCAGGAGTTCTTACAGATTGATACTAAGAACATTCTGTTTATCTGTGGCGGTGCTTTTGATGGTTTAGAAAAGATTGTCGGAAAAAGAATCGGTTCTTCAACATTAGGCTTTGAATCTAATCTTCAGGACAGAGCACAGCTTGACGAAACAGCGTGGATGAGTGACGTTGTTGCTCACGATCTTGTTAAGTATGGTATTATTCCTGAACTTATCGGTAGATTACCTGTAATCACAGCGCTGAGCGGTTTAGACGAAGACGCTTTGGTTAAGATTCTTACCGTGCCTAAAAACTCAGTTGTCGCTCAGTATAAGCACTTATTTAAGCTCGATGGTGTTGATCTTGAGTTTGAGAAAAAAGCTCTTGTTGCCATTGCTCGTAAAGCTAAAGAGCAGAAAACCGGTGCTCGTGGTGTTCGCGGTATTATGGAATCTTTATTAAAGGACTTAATGTTTGAAACACCAAGCGATGAAACAATTGCAAAAATTATTATAAACGAAGATACAGTTACTCAAAATGCTGAACCAGTAATCATCAGAACTAAAAGAAATTCAATTGATATCGATATTTCTGATAAGAGTAACCCAAAGACCACTAAAAACAACGCATCTTGATAAAAATTATTAACGGCTGTATGTCATGATGTGACTATATACAGCCGTTTATTTTTGAGGAGATTATTATGTCACAAGCAGCTCAGGTAAAATTTAATATTCCTGTTTTGCCACTCAGAGGATTAGTTGTATTTCCTAAGATGATGCTTCATTTTGATGTTGGCAGAAAGAAGTCGGCAGAAGCGATTGCTAAAGCGATGAGTGAGGATCAGCTGATTTTTCTTGCTTCACAGAAGGACGCTTCAGTAAGTGATCCTGAACTTGATGATATTTACAGCGTAGGTGTAGTTTGTAAAATCATTCAGGTGCTAAAACAGCCTGACGATATTACAAGAGTGGTTGTTGAAGGTCAGTACAGAGCACGAATCGTTTCGCAGATTGAGTGTGAATCACACATCGAAGCAATGATTTCTCCGATTAAAGAGAAAAAGCACATAAATACAGCTCGAGAGTTAGCTCTTGTCCGTCTTTTAAAAGAAACTTTTGAGAACTATATGGATTTAACTCCGAAACTTCCTGCTGATATTTTATTTAAAATTGGACTCAGTACAAACGCAGGCGAACTTGCTGACTATGTTGCAGGAAACGTGGTGCTTGACAATAATATCAAACAAAGTGTTTTAGAAACTATCGATGTTTCCGATAGATTAGAAACGCTTATTGATGCTTTACAGAATGAAATCTATATTCTTGAAATTGAACAGGAAATTTTAGATAAAACTAAAGATAAAATAGACCAATCACAGCGTGAATATTTCCTTAGAGAACAACTCCGTACTATCGAAGAAGAACTCGGTCAGGATGATTCACCTGAGGTAGAAGGTCAGAAATTAAGAGATAAAATCAACGCTCTAAATATAAGCGAAGATAACAAAAATTCACTTCTTAAAGAGTGTTCCAAGCTTGAAAAAATGCCTTATGGTAGCAACGAGGCTGCGGTTATTAGAACATATATCGATACTTGTCTTGAACTACCGTGGGTTGAATCTACACAGGAAAAAATCGAGCTTTCAAAAGTACGAAAAGAACTTGATAAAAATCATTATGGCTTAACAAAAGTCAAAGAGCGTATTGTTGAACAGCTTGCTGTACGTAAACTTACCGATAAAGCAAAAGGACAGATTATCTGTTTAGTTGGTCCTCCGGGTGTTGGTAAAACATCTATCGCACAGAGTATTGCGAAAGCGATTAATAGAAAGAGCGAGAGAATCGCTCTCGGCGGTGTTAAAGATGAAGCTGAAATCAGAGGTCACAGACGTACATATATCGGCTCTATGCCGGGTAGAATTATCGCTGCTGTAAAGAAGTGTAAGGTTAATAACCCGTTGCTTATTCTCGATGAAGTAGACAAGCTCTCTAACGACTACAAAGGTGATCCGACTTCTGCGTTGCTTTTGTAAAAAAGCTGAACGAAAAAATGAAGGCAGAAGGTCAATTGCCTGCAGGTCGTGAGTTTCGTCTTCCCACCGAAGCCGAGTGGGAGTTCGCTGCCCGTGGCG
>JAZSFG010000107.1:0-4746 GCA_045532065.1 Ruminococcus sp.
CTGAATTAGAAAATAAAATTGACTCTCTATATTCAACTTTATCTGAGCAAACACAGGAAGATTTAAAAAGCATAGGTGCATACTCTGCTGACCTAATGACACTTAATGATATTAGTTTTCAGTCTATATTTGAGCTGATTGTTTCAAAGGTGAGTAAAGAAAGTAAAGGACCAATAGCTTCGTGTGGTGTTGTTATTGCTATTCTCATTTTAAACGCTGTAATTGAAAGCTATCGTGATACGCTTAAGGTGACGTCGATGAAAGAAGTGCTTTCTGTTATTACCACCTTGTGTATAACGTCAACTTTAGTAGCACCTGTGATAAAGCTAATCTCACATTGTTTAGCTACAATAAATGACGCTTCTAATTTTATGCTCTTATACATACCGATTATGGCGGCGATACTTACTTTTTCGGGACACGCTGTTACAGGGGCGTCGTATTATTCCTTTATGCTTTTAGCGTGTCAGTGTGTATCACAACTGAGCACAAAGTTTGTATCACCACTACTTAACATCTTTTTAGGTTTATCCGTGTCTTCGTCTATATCAAGCAGTGTTAATTTATCTTCTCTTTGCGGTATGCTGTCTAAAGTCATAAAATGGCTTATCGCTTTTATTATGACGGTTTTTTCGGCGCTGATGACGATTAAAGGTATGATAACTACAGCTTACGATTCAGTAACAGCTCGTGCAGTACGTTTTACTATGTCGTCATTTATCCCGATTGTAGGAGCCGCCTTATCTGAATCGTATAAAACTATACAAGGCAGTGTGAATTTACTTCGCACGGGCGCAGGCGTGTTTGTTATACTAGCAATCTGCGTAGTGTTTCTTCCTGTTGTTTTGCAGTGTCTTATATGGATTTTGTCACTAAATTTATGTAAAACAATAGGCGAAATTATCGGTGTTGATTCACCGCTTAGGATGATTTCCTCAGTTTCATCAGTTGTGTCGACTGTTTTTGCGATTACTGTCTGTATTATGTCTGTGTTTATTATTTCGACCGCACTATTAATAAGACTCGGAGGTGCTTCCTAGTGGAAAATGTAAAAACATTCGCTGTGACACTCTGCGCCTGTTGTATCGCGTGTTCGATACTTTCGCTTTTGTGTTCGGATACGAGAATGAAAAAGGTAGTTAGCTTAGTTATGGGAGCGTTTATTGTTTGCTCTTTGCTTTTACCACTTTTTTCACTAAGTGCTCTATCAAAAGATGATATTAATATAATTACCGAAAGTGCTGATTTGGATTTAAATACCGAAGAAGCGTATAAAAAAGCTGTGCTTGATGAAACCGCAAAAAATCTAGTGATTGCCGCTGATGATTTATTGAAGCAGGAGAATATAAAAGTAAAGAATATCGAACTTGCGATTAAATTAAGTGAGGATGATAGCATATATATCAGCAAGATTTACATATACATTAATAAAACCGATGAACATAAAGCCGACAAGATAAAAAGTATAATAGAAAAAAATATGAACAAAGAGCCGGTGATAGTGGCAGATGAGTAAAAAATACGATATAAAAAGCATTCTGGAGAATCCAAAATTCATAAAGATAGCGATGATTGTCTGTGTAGTAGCGGTAGGTTTGATTTTTGTTTCATCATACATTGATTTTACACCTGATAATAGTACCGATTATTATAATGACTATGCCGAAAAGCTCGAAGAAAGGTTGCTTTCGATTGTTAGCGATATAGATGGGGTAGGGAATGTAAAAATCTTTCTAACTATGGATAACAACGGCGAGAATATGTATCTTGAAAACAGCGACACAAAAACAAAAACAGTAACCCCAACTGTTCGAGGTGTCGTTGTAGTGTGTGGCGGTGGTGACGACCCTGTGATTATAAACAGGGTTACTGAAGCCGTTACAAAGTCGCTTGATATCCCGTTTTCTAAAGTCTGTGTAACAAAATTATCTGAATATATGGAGGAATAAAAATGAAAATTCAAAAAAGACATATTGTTCTGGCTTCCTTGATGCTAGCTCTGTCTGCTGCGGTGTTTATTAACTGGCAGTTTTCTGACAGCAGTATTAAAGCAAAAGACGTAAGCAAAGAACTCGGTGCAGCGACTTATGTAAATTCTGATACTTCGTCAGCTGATGAGGTAGCTCAGGTTTCAAAGCAAACAAGTAAGCAGGAGCAGTATTTCGCAAAATCCTTAACAGAACGTGATAAAGCACGGGATGAAGCTATAGAAATCGCAAAAGAAACGCTTGAGCTTGCTGACAGTAGCGATGAAGCAAAAACAAAGGCGGTTGAACAACTCAGTAAACTTGAAGACGCTATTATTACTCAGACTAATATTGAGAATATATTAAAGAGCAAAGGTTTTTCACAGTGCGTTTGTATCCTTAGTGATAATACATGTTCCGTAGCGGTAATAAAAAAGGAGCTAACTGATAATTCACCGCTTATTATTAAAGATGCGGTTTTAAGTCAATGTGACATAGATTTCAATAGCATTACAATAATAGAGGTATAAAAAATCCCCTGTACGTTTTTGTACAGGGGATTTGTTTTTATTTAAAGTTCGGTATTAAAGTGTTATCTATAATATCGTGGAGTCTGTCGTAGCTGTCAGCGTCAACAATAACAAGAGCCGCGTGCGGTCTAATTTCAAAGTTGTTGTCAAAGGCTCTGATAGCTTCGCCGGACGCGATATCGTGGTCAGCGATAACATACCATCTGTTTGGAAGGTCGTACTTGGATTTAAGTTCGAAACTGCACTTCTCGTCAGTATTGTTGAGCACGATAGCCATATATTTGTACTCGTTAGGACCACCGTCGAGGTTAGCCATAGTACCTGCGATAACCTTGCCGTTGTATGTCATGTATGTCTTGTGAACAGCATCCTCAGAAGCTAAAGTGAGAAGCGAGAACTTCTTTCTGATAGCGATTAAACCCTTGTAGTAGTCAACAAGCTCTTTGTATGTGATTGTTCTGGTCCAGTCGATTGAATTTACGCTGTCAGGCGAACGGTAAGAGTTGTGATCACCTTTCTTTGTACGAGCGAATTCTTCACCCGCAAGCATAAACGGAATACCTAAAGACATAAGCACAAAAGCAGCGCTTAACTTGTTCTGATTGATAATCCTCGGGTCAGTTGTGTCATAGTTTGAACAGCACCAGTTGGATTTTAAGAGTTTATCCCATAAAGTGAGGTTATCGTGAGCTGATGCGTATGTTACACACTGCGATGGACGCTTTGCCCATCTGCCGAATGTGTCACTTGAAGCACCAAGCATACCGGCTAAAACTTTGTATGTGTCAAAATTTGCACCCTGGATGTAGCCCTTTGTGTCGTCGTCGGAACCGCCCTTGATGCCATTGCGCATATCATCGTTAAACATACCGATTCTGCTTGATAATTTCTTGGCGTTACTCTTTGAACAGCAGTCGTCTCCTGAGATACCGTTATCGCCGTTGTCAGCAGTCCAAGGCTCACCGTACATAAGGATTCTTCTGTCAATTTTGTCGAGCTCTTCGCGGATGAGATTCATTGTTTCGTAATCGTGACATGCCATAAGGTCGAATCTGAATCCGTCAATGTGATATTCTTCAGCCCAGTATCTGAGTGAGTCAATCATAAACTTTCTGAACATGGTTTTCTCACTTGCAGTAACGTTACCGCAACCTGAGCTGTTTAAGTATCTGTTACCCTGTTTTCTGAAGTAGTAGTTAGGAACTGTTCTTTCAAAACAAGAGTCATCGCCTGAGTACATGTGGTTGTAAACAACGTCCATTATAACGCCAATACCGGCATCGTGCAGAGCTTTTACCATCTGCTTGAACTCTTTGATTCTTACCTCGCCGTGGTACGGGTCTGTTGAGTATGAACCTTCTGGCACGTTATAGTTAACAGGGTCATAACCCCAGTTGTAGTCAACTCCTGTAGCTTCGTTTACAGAACCGAAGTCGAATACAGGATTTAACTGCACATGTGTTATTCCGAGCTCTTTTAAGTAGCTGACACATGTAGGTGCGTTTGTGTTCGGTACCTTTGTATCTTTTTCTGTGAACGCGAGATATGTTCCTCTGTGTTCTTTTGAAACGCCACTTGTATTTGAAGATGAGAAGTCTCTTACGTGGATTTCCCACACGATAGCTTTTGTCTGTTCTTCGACAAAGACATGTTTATCTTTATCCCAACCCTCAGGATTAGTGCGCTCAAGGTCAACAACCATCGAACGGGCTGAGTTTACACCTGTAGCTTTTGAGTAAACATCCTGAGTCTCAGAGCTTGAGTTGCCGTTTTGTACTACGTATGTGTAGTACACACCATGTAAGTCGCCGTCGATTGTAGTGCTCCATACGCCTGTTTCTTTGTCGCAGAACATCTGGTTGATCGAGAGTACGGTAGCGCCATCTTCTAAATATGAGCCGGTTGAGTAAAGTTTGAGCAGTACCTGACTTGCCGCAGGTGCCCACACCTTGAACGTTGTCTTATCCTTGGAATAAGTGAAACCAAGGTCGTTTTTATCATACGTATTGTAGATTTCGTCCTTGTTTGAGTAAAATTTAGTTATCATATTGTGCCTCCTGGAGATTTGCTTAGGTCGCAATTATATATATTTTATCATTTTTTATATAAATTTCAACAAAAAACTGTACCTATGTGTGATTTTTAAGAAATTTTACAGTTATTATTCTAAATTAGAATAAAAGACTTGTATATTCCAACAAAAAGAGATATTATATATCACAAATTGAAGGAATAGGAAGTGTGAGTGG
>JAZSFG010000029.1:0-14296 GCA_045532065.1 Ruminococcus sp.
ATCGACGAACTTCATACAACATAAATCAATATGATACAAAAGTACCCCTTCCATTTCTCGGAAGGGGTATGATCTATTTACGCAGGTTATTTGGCGCGGGACATATTTTCAGACATAAAAAAACAACCACCCTATTGGGTGGAAGCCTCTATTGTGTTGGCACCTTCCTATTTTCCCGGGCCGTCACCAGCCAAGTATCTTCGGCACTACAGGGCTTAACTTCCGTGTTCGGGATGGGAACGGGTGGACCCCCTGCGTCATCGACACCAACTATTAATTTGTGTCGCTCTCTCAAGCGACCTCGTTATTATAACACCTTGTTTTTTAAAATGCAAGTCTTTTTTTAAAATTTTTTAAAATTTTTTAAACTTTCTTATATTCGTTTGACTATCAAGTGCAAATTTTGTAGAATAATAGCGTAGAATACATAATGGAGGTAATCCTATGTTCAAAAAAATATTATCTTTAATACTTTGTATATGCCTTGTTGCAGCTATGGGACTCTCGCTTACTGCGTGCAAGGGAAACAAAAATAACGAATACCCTGTAACAATCGGTGATGTTACTATACAGGACGAGCCACTCAACATCGTTGTACTGTCTGACTGTCTCGCTGATGTTATCTCATACATCGGCTACGATGTTAAGATGGTCGGCAGAAGTGTTGAAGCCGATCAGGAATTTTTATCTGTTGTGCCTCTTGTCGGCACAGACTCTGCTCCTAATACAGAATTTATCATCTCTTCCGAGACAGACCTCGTTATCACAGAACAGTCTCTGCCGGAAAACGCAACTGCGACATTAACAGACGCAGGCGTCCAGGTACTCACACTTAAAAGACCTACAAGTTTCGAAGAGCTTTCCACTTTATACACTACCCTTGGCACAGCTTTAGGCGGTAATGTCACAGGTAAAGAAAAAGGCAAAAACGCTTACGACGAGCTGACAGGCACAATGTCTGACTTTAATAACGCTATTCCTAGCAACGTTGTAAAAACAGCGTGCTACCTATATTTCAACGAAAACTACGAGCTGTGCACTTTGACAAGCAATTCAATTGAATACGAATTCTTCTCATACTGCGGTGCTATTAATGTTTTTGAGAATCAAGAAACAGAGCTTGTCGACCTCGAGCTTTTAAAGATTTCAACTCCGACTTACATCTTCTACGATGACGAAGCTGTACTCACATATCTCTCAAACGATTCTGAGCTTGCTAATATGAGCGCTCTTTCAAATGGCAACACAATGCAGATTAAGAAAACTGAGTTCACACGCATGGGTACAACCTACGAAGAACTCATCTACAAAATGATTGAGTTTATGTTCATCGAAGAAGCTACTCCTGACGAAGCTACTCCTGATGAAGCCACAGAAACTCAAACAGAAGCAACAACTCAGGCAGAATAAAACTAAAAAATTGCGGCTCAGAATTAAACTGAGCCGCTTTTTCATTCTACTGTTACGGTTATTGTTTTTTCTGCAGTTTTGCCTAAAGCATCTGTTACTTTATATGTAACGAGGTACTTGCCCGACTTCGAGCTGATAACGTTTCCTATCACTTCGATTTTATCTGTGATATCGTTTGAGCACGAGTCTTTTGCGGTTACCTTTGATACATAATCGGTGTCTTTCGCGATAGTTATGTCTTTTGCACCTTTAATAACAGGAACCTTTTCCTTGTACGGGTTCGAAGAACTCGGGTCAGTAGGGTCCCACTTAATCTTCTCATTAACTTTGACAACCTCAGGTTTGCCGAGCGGGTCAGCTGAAGCGTCCTCGTCGATAACCTCGACCTTTGTGTTCATATCGATGTTATCATATATCCATTTTGTATCGCTGACCATCAGTCGTACACATCCCTGTGATGCGTTAGAACCGAGCTTGTTGAACTCTTCTGTCTTCAGAGTATCAGCGTTGGTGTTAAGGTACGGCACCGAATGGAACAAATAATGTCCCGAGAAGCCCGTTACATACTGGCCGTAAACATCTCCGAAAAGCGCGTGCCAACGGCTCTTGAAATACACGGAATACTCACCAGTTGGTGTGATATTTTCCTCGGTATTCTCACCACACGAACACACCATCGCACGCACAGGAACCACGTAGTTACCTTTATCATCGTAGGTGTACACAGTAACTGTGTTTGTTCTGCGGTTAACCTTAACACTGTAGAGTTCTTTTGAAGAGTCGTCTTTATTCTTGTCTACTATATCGAGGTTTGCCTGAATTGCAGTTGTATATTCAGATATATCTTTTTCTTTATCGGCTTTTTCGACAGTAATACTGCACGTACCGCTAAATCCGTCGCCACTTGCAGTAACTGTAGCGACACCCTCACCCACGGCGTCAACACGACCACCGCTGTCAACAGTTAAAACAGAAGCGTCGCTCGATAAAAACTCGACCGTGTCGATTTTATCTTCAGGTGCAGCGACGGTTATAATATCAGTTTCGCCGTTTTTCATCGTCATGCTCGTAGTCTGTTCATTTTCGATAACACATGGTACAACCTGTACAGGCTCGTCTTCTTCATTTCTGGATAAGAAATGGAAGCTTAACACGCACACAGAACCAACCAGTAAAACAGCGCACAAAACCATCACAACCGCTACCAGCGCACGAGGGGTGCTACGACGTTTGCGTTGTGTGAAGTTAGAACGATATTTAGTGGTAAAATTAGTTCTCTTGCGCCTGCGTTTGCGCATTACTTTAAATTCTTTCATACATCAATTATATATTTACACAAAGCAATTATCAAGTCATATTTTCTGCAAATTGCAAAAGTGGTATAATATGTGCTACAATAATACATTATAAATGGGATTTTTCATCTGGAAGGTAAATTATGGACGTTAATTTAAACTGTAAAATCGCTAAAAAATGCAATTCGTGCCAGCTTAACAACCTGAGCTACGACGAACAGCTGAAATTTAAATTTAGTAAATGCATTAAATTTTTAGGCTCGTACAACCGCATTGAGCCTGTTATCGCGATGGAAAATCCGTTTTCATACCGCAACAAAGCTCAGGCAGTATTTAAACGCGAAAGAGATAAATCTATCACTTGGGGATTGTACAAATCTACCACTAATACTTTAGTTAAAACCCGCGAGTGCAAACTTCACACAAAGCACTCAAACGAGATTTTCAACACCCTATGTGCGTTATTCAAAAGCTTTAAAATAGAGCCTTTTGACCCATTTAAAGGTACCGGATTCATAAAAAGCGTAGTAATCCGTGAGGGTTTTCACTCACAAGAAGTTATGGTTATCATAAACGGCGCTAATCCGATTTTCCCTGCTAAAAAAACTTTCGTTTCCGCACTTATAAAAAAACATCCGTATATCACAACCGTTATTACAACCGTTAATAAAGACCGCAGAAAACTCTTTATCGGCAAAACTCAGGACGTGCTTTTCGGGGACGGATACATAAAGGACACTTTGTGTAACAAAACCTTTATCATCTCACCACAGTCGTTCTACCAGATTAATCCTATTCAGACTAAAAAGCTTTACGAAAAAGCTATTGAACTTGCAAATCTTAACGGTACACAGACAGTGCTTGACGCTTACTGCGGAGTCGGCACTATCGGTATATGTGCGTGCGACAAAGCAAAGAAAGTCTACGCTGTAGAAAGCGTAAAAGATGCGATTATCGACGCGAAAAAGAACGCGAAAATCAACAAAATCAGCAATATTGACTTCGTTTGCGCTGACGCAAAAGATTACATAGAATCACTGAAAAAAGAAAACATCAGCATTGACGTTGCTTTTGTCGACCCTCCACGCGCAGGATGTAGCAAAGAGTTTCTGCAGTCGGTTACTGATATGCAGATTAAGACACTCGTCTACATTTCGTGCAACATCGAAACCCAAAGCCGTGATTTGCACTTTTTAAAGCAAAACGGCTACAAAGTAGAACACATCCAACCTGTCGATATGTTCCCACACACAAACCATATAGAATGTATCGCACTCATCAAAAAACAGTAGAATTATTATGAAAACACTTTACATCTCCGACTTAGACGGAACACTACTCGATTCCACCCCAAAAACAAGCGACTATACAAACGAGACGATAAACAAGCTAAATGCTGACGGTTTTATCATTTCGTTTGCGACAGCGCGCTCGTACACAACCGCCAAAAAAGTTACAAAAGGGCTAAATATGGCACACCCTGCAGTAGTCCACAACGGCACATTCATCGTTGATAAGTGTGGCAAAATCCTCCACAAAAACACCTTTAACAAAAACGACAGCGACTATATTCTCGATGTTATTTTGTCGCTGGGGCTCAACCCGATTGTCTACTCGCTGATAGATGAAAAAGAACAGTTTTCTTTTGTAAGACCTCGCCTGAACAAGGAAACTCTCGACTTTTTGTCTAAGCGCAAAGATGATAAGAGAACGCGAGAAGTTGAATCCACAGAAAGTCTTTACAACGGCGAAGTGTACTACTTTACGCTCATAGGCGATGAGGATATAACAAAACCACTGTACGAAAGGCTTAAAAACGAGTTTCAGTGCTATTTTCAAAGGGATATGTATTCAGGTGATTACTGGCTCGAAATTCTGCCGAAAAATGCTACAAAAGCAAATGCCGTAAAACAGCTCGCTCAAATGCTTTCTTGCGATAAAATCGTTGCTTTTGGCGACGGCATAAACGATGTAGAGATGTTTAAGTTATCAGACGAATGCTACGCTGTAAAAAACGCTGTAGAAGAGCTAAAAGATATCGCCACCGCAGTAATCGACAGCAATCTTGACGACGCTGTTGCGAAGTGGCTCAAAGAAAATTTACGAGGTTAATTATGAATAACGATTGTTGCTTCACAAGAGAAGACAAATGGTTTCGTTATCGTGTCGGTGCTATTATCATCGAAGACGGCTGTGTACTGTACGTAAAAAACAACATAGATAACTTCTACTACTCAGTCGGCGGAGGCGTAAAGCTCGGAGAAAAAGCCGAAGACGCTATAGTGAGAGAGGTTTTCGAAGAAACGGGAGTGCACTACGAAATTGACCACCTTGCCGTTATCCACGAAAATCTTTTCGATAACAGCGACGGCTCTTTAAAGGATCTTAAGTGTCACGAAATCGCTTTTTATTACTTAATGAAAAGCAAAGGCTCAAAAGAGCTTAACTCAAACAGCTACAACAGCTTCGGTGCAAAAGAAGAAATGTGCTTTTTACCGCTTAACGAACTTCATAAATACACAGTCTATCCTGATTTCTACAAAGACCGCTTAGACGACATAAGAAGTGGTAACATCATACACATCATCACCGACGACAGAAATAAATAACACTTGTGAACAGTATCCTTTTATTATATAATGTAGAAAAACTGTAAGGACGAATTTATGGGCAACGCATTAAAGCATTTTATTACAATCACAAAACACCGCCACGCGGTCATACGCCATTGCAAAAAGGCAGGTATTCTGTGGCAGGGGCTTTTTCACGATTTGTCGAAGTACTCGCCTACCGAATTTATTCAGGGTGCGAAGTACTTTCAGGGCACACGCTCACCTAACGACAAGGCGCGTGAAGAGCTCGGCTACTCAAAAGCGTGGATGCACCACATGGGACGAAACCGACACCACTTCGAGTACTGGCGCGACTACTCACCTATTCACAAAGGCTTTATGATGCCTGTTAAAATGCCGCTCAACTACGTAGTCGAGATGTTCTGCGACCGAGTTGCCGCGAGTAAAATTTATCAGGGCAAAAACTACACAGACTCAAGTGCTTACGACTACTTTATGGCAGCGAAACACCGCTGAGTCGGTATGATAGACGAAGAATCTTCCGACCTTTGCGAAGAGCTTTTATTTATGCTAAAAGAACAGGGCGAAGAAAAAACCTTTGCTCACATCAGAAAAATAATTAAGGAATATAAAAATGACAAAAAACGTAAATCTGGTCGCTAAAGCGATGAAAAATCACTACGGCGAAGCTCAGGATAAAATCAAACATTTTGTGAGTGTTTACACCCTCGCAAAAACAATCGGAGAACTCGAAAAGCTTCCTGAAGCAACGCAGGAGTATCTTGAAATCGCCGCACTCGTGTGCGATATCGACGACTGTGACAAAAGCAAGGGCGAGTTCGTTAAAGATATGCTGAAAAAAGAGGATATCGAGTACGACATCGTCGACCGTGTAAGCTTTATCGTCGACAATTTCTACGATTACGACCATATCACAGGACTTGACCACCAGATACTTTTAGAAGCGCATATGATAGTTGACTTCAAAGAGAGAAACTGTGACCGCGCGACTATAGTTAAAGAAGCTAACAACCACTTTATGACAAATTACGGAAGAGCGTTTTTAAAACGCGCTTTCGGTGTATAAAACGACATAAGAAAACGGCACCCGTGTTTTACGAGTGCCGTTATTTATTGCAATTTTAAAAATCTTCGTAGTTATCGTCAGTCAGATACTCTTCGACTATATATCTCGGGCGGTGCTTTGTTTCGAGGTAGATTTTGCCGATATATTCACCGACAACGCCTATAGCTAAAAGCTGTAAACCACCAATTGCCCAGATAGAAACCGCAAGAGACGCCCAGCCGACCTCTGTCTGACCCATAAAGTACCTGACAACAGAGTAAATAAGCATTACAATCGACAAAAGGAAAACCAAGAGTCCTGTGCGGGTAATCAATTTAATAGGCTTTATAGAAAGCGAAGTAATACCCTCAAACGCAAGTTCAAGCATCTTTTTCAGTGGGTACTTGCTCTCGCCTTTAAGCCTAGGTGAGCGGTCATATGTTACTATGTCATATTTATAGCCAATCATCGGCACTAAACCGCGCAGGAAAACATTCACTTCGTTAAACTGCGAGAAGCCCTCGAGTGCACGGGCACTCATAAGACGGAAGTCAGCGTGATTAAAAATCACTTTACCGCCGAGTTTGTTCAATATTTTATAGTACGCCTGAGCGCTGAACCGCTTAAAAAACGAGTCAGACTTACGTTTTGCACGAACACCGTACACGACATCGCAACCGTTTTCGTTCTTCTCTATCATAGAGTCGAAAACCTCGATGTCATCCTGAAGGTCAGCGTCAATAGAAATAATCGCATCACACTTGTTTCTAAGCTCCATTAAACCACACAAAAGTGCGTTCTGATGGCCACGATTACAGCTTAACTTTATGCCCTGAAAAATCTCGTTTTCGCTGTGAAGATTTCTGATTATCTCCCATGTTTTATCTGTTGAACCGTCGTCGATAAACACAATGCGGCTGTCATCAGAGATTTTGCCGTCATTCATCAGAGAGTGCATTTTATCACACAGTTTATCGGCTGTATCAGGCAACACCTCTTCTTCGTTGTAGCACGGCACAGCGATGTAAAGTTTCAGCATAAAGTTCACCTCTTTTCAAGTTTACTGGTGAGTTGTAATCTCACAAATTTTATTTACTACAAGTGGAATGTAAAATTTATAGTAACCCTCGCGGTTAGGGTGTACAGAGTCACCATACTCACATCTTTTTGAGTGGTAGGTGTACTTGTACTTAATATCATCATCGTGAGCGTAAAAATCTGTACCGTTAAAAATATCAGCTACAGGTATATCCCATTTTTCGCATATATCAAGAGCCGACTTTCCGTAGTGAAGCTCATTTCTCTCGAGAGAAAACGTCATATTATGAGCTCGGATATATAAAAGCGGTGTGTCAGGATAATTATCTTTTAAAAGACCTAGTGCGTACTCCATACCCTGACAGAACTCTTGTCTTCCGTGTTCACCATAAGCGAAATCCTCTTTGTCTGAAATCTCGCCGAATGGTACGTGTCGCATATCGTTAGTACCGCCGTTTATGAGAATCACATCGGCTTGTTCATTGTTCTGAATAGCTCGCAGAATCTGGTTTGAAATCTGCTCTCTGCCTGTCGCTACGCCGAAGGTCGCTCCGCCTTTTGAGTAGTCTATTGCGCGAGTGTTATATTTAAGCGAAATAAGCTCAGCAATACCAACAAAGTCATTACCATCACCATGCATAATGCTATCGCCGAAGCTCAGCACAGTTTTATTTTCGAGTGCTTTATATATATCAATCTCAGATAAAAGAGAGTCCACTTTTTCTTTTGATATAATCTCTTCAGGGTTGAAGCAGTAGTTATCGTCGAGTTCAAAATATCCGAGATACACCATTCTTGCCGCTTCTATCTTTTCGTCGATGTCGTAATAATCGTTGCAGTAAAGCATACAGTTGATATTATACTCCATCGCTCTTGAAAAAGATGTAGAAACAAACTGTTTTGTTATCGGTGCGTTGTTATCAAACTCAGTCCAACCGCGGTAGAGTATACCGTTTTCAATCGCTGTGAAAAAATACTCGCTGTCACTGTAATAGTTTTTGTCGCTGACGAGAGTGTAATTTATAGGATCATATTCGCTTTTCTCTATTTTAAGTTTATCAAGTAAGAGCTTAAGCCACTGCGCGCGTGTGACCACAGAACTTGAAAATCCAGACTTCAAAAAGTCGTTGTAACATCTTAATGTATAGTAGTCGGGCTCTTTCTGTGTGATGTCACAAACACTGTCTAAAAGCAACGCAACATTGTGGTTGCTGTCGAAATGTATATCCTCGACCATACTGCTCACAGTTTCTGACTGAGTAGGCTCTTTATCATTTTTTTGCACACCACAAGAACAGCAGGAGAAAACCACTCCCACTGTCAGTAAAATCGATATAAAGTTTTTACAAAAACTTTTTAAAGACATACCTTTTCCTTTGCGTGTGTTGCTACCTTTTCTGTTGGAAGAATAACCTTGAGTGCCATCGGCTTAACCGTGACTACAGGATCCTTCATATTGAAAATCTCGCCATCCAAACCGATATCGACGCTATTCTCATCTTTGATCTGAAGCTGTTTACACTTTCTATGTACGATAAAGGGTGCTTTCTCGTTGTTCACGTGCTCGCCACGTGTGAATATACCAAGAAACTTCGCAAATCCCAAAACCGATATAGTCGGGATAGATAAAAAGTCGATGTTTCCGTCCTGAAGCTGAGCCAAAGGAGTTGCTTTGAATCCACCGCCGTAGTACTTGCCATTTCCTGCGATACAGAGCATCTGGGTTTTATATCCATCAGGTATCTTAATCAGCTCGCCGTCTGCATACGGCTTAAAGCTATGCTTACGCTTAGAAAACAGACAATACACAAGCGAAACTTTATACGCTGCAGGACCTGTCATAAGAGGAAAACGCTTGATTTTCTGTGCGTATTTAGCAACAGCACAGTCATATCCTACGGAGATAGTGTTCATAGCGTAGTGACCACCACACTCGAGTAAATCGATAGTGGTAGTGTCACCATGTGTCATCTTCTCTAAATCGAGGAAGTCCTCCATAGAGAAGTCAAAGCTCTTCACAAAATCGTTGCCTGTGCCAACAGGAATAACGCCCAACGCACAGTTAGAAAAGCCCACCATACCACACATCGCTTCGTTGGCTGTACCATCACCGCCACACGCGTAAACACGCACGAAATCGTCTGTTTCGCTTACATATTTGTTGACTATATTTTTTGCATCACCGTGAGATTTTGTTACTTCGACAATACACTCGTCATCTAAATTAAGCTCGCTGATTTTTTCTTTAAGCTCATCGACACGGTTCTTTTTTCCTGCATAAGCATTCAAGATAAACAAATGTTTCATATACCCAATTTCCTTACCCCTATATTTCTTCTATAAAAGTCTGCAACTCGCGTTTGAGTCTACCGACAGGGAGTCCAACGACATTGAAGTAGTCGCCGTAAATACCTTTAACGAGGGTCTTACCTTTTGACTGGACACCGTACGCTCCGGCTTTGTCCATCGGGTCACCACTTTCGACGTACTTATCGATTTCGCTGTCTGTGAGCTTAAAAAACTCGACTTCTGTTTCAACAGAAAAGCTATGGCACTTATCCCCATACACAAGTGCGCAGCCTGTTACTACGCTGTGGCGTCTGTCCGAGAGCTTTTTAAGCATCTGTTTTGCGTCTTCTTCGTTTTTCGGCTTGTTTAAAACCTCGTCATCAACGATAACAACAGTATCACTGCCGATAACAATAGAATCGCTATAGCTTTTAGCGACATCCTTAGCTTTCATTTTTGCTAAGTACTGCGGGATATCATGTGGATTAATATCTTTCGGCACCGTTTCGTCACAACTAGACGGTACGACTAAAAATTCATCTGTAATGTCTTTTAAAAGTTCACGTCGTCGTGGCGACTGTGACGCTAAAATAATTTTTATCATATATGCCCTCTAAGGTACAAGAGGCACTCTATTTCCTCTTATACACGGTAAAAAATTGTGTCGGTCTGATTATCATTCCGATTATAGCACAAAGCCCGTAAAAAACAAACATAAAAATACAAAAATTCAACATAAACACACAACCTTTGACAATCTTTGAGGGCCACCCCTCTTACAATACTGATTGTACAAAATTGTATGTACGATAAAACGGACTTTGATTTATAAATTAAAACTTTATTCGTATTTACTCAGAACGTCTTTTATGTAAGCCAAAAACTGCTCTTTTGCACTTAAAGGCGAAACAATCTGCGCCTTGTCTTTGAACATAAACAGCCATCCGAAAAATGTTGGCGACAGCATAACCTTTGTGCTTAGCTCGAATGTATTATCGTCGCAAAGTGAGATAAAAACATTCTTCGAAAATCTGTCGACTACAACACCCGCAAGCGAGTTGTCAAAACGGATTTTTATATCCACTAGTTCTCCTCCGAACATACCGAAAACCTGTTTTGAATACGCCGCCATATCGAATTTTGAGAACAGTTCTTTGCCGTCACGTTTTTCGTTATATATAACCTCTACAGATTCCATTTTATCGATACGGAAATGTTTGATTTTCTCAGCTTTTGCGTCGAACGCTATGAGATAATAATTCTCATCATCCCATGTAAGTGCCCACGGAGAAACCACGTATCTCTCTCCGTTATTTCTGCGTGTTTTTACGATTTTCTGTACGCCGTCGTGTGACACTTCCCACTTAAAGTAATAGAAGCTGATTTTTCTGCCGATGTTAATCGCCTCATGCACGCTGTCGATGGTGTACTTGACCTTTTCATTCATCGTCTTCACACGGTTTGATACGACAACCTGACGCTGGAGTTTTTTTGCCTCATTCTCACTAGTGAGATTTTCGAGCTTCTTAATAAGCTCGTTTGACTTTTTATGTGAAATAAACTTAGAACTCTGTACCGCATCCACAAGAAGTTTCAACTCGTACATTTCGAAATCACGCGACATAACATAGTACTGTACGGTCTTTGTCTTAGTCGAGCAGATATCAACACCGAAGTCAATAAGCGTTTTAATGTCATCATAAATACTCTTTCGCTCGGCACTGACTCCATATGAGTCGAGATACGAAATAATATCCTGAACAGTAACGCCATGGTTCTCGTCGGTTTTTTCCATGAATAACTTTAATATATATAAGAGCTTTTGTTTTTGTTTCGGATTCTTCGGCATAGTGCCCTCCTTAAGACAGATACTGCGCTAGTCCTACGACAAGCGGCATTGTAAAGAGCGATAAAAGTGTTGACGCGGATACTAGCGACACAGAAAGCTCTGTATCACGGTCAAATTTTGCGGACATCATCGTGGTAATCGCTGCCACAGGAGATGCTGTCGCGATGATAAGTGAAACGAGAAGCGAGCCTCTTATGTTACAAACCCACAGCACTCCTAAAACTACGAGTGGAATGATGATAAGTCTGAGTGCCATCGCAAGGTAAGCCCATCCGTTTGTAAACGCTTTTTTCAGATTCGTATTTGCAAGGTAAAATCCGATAATAAGCATCGGCACAGGAGAGTTCAGCGCCGCAAGATATGTGACCGGCTGAGAAACGATAGCAGGTAATTTTACTGAACATACAAACAGCACAACGCCGATGACTGTTCCGATTATACCTGGGTTGAGTAAAATTTTAAGAGCCGCGCTCTTCTCCTTTTTCTCGCTCTTGCCTCTCATTATAATAAAACCGTATGTCCACACAAAAAGGTTGAACATCGCAACAAAAGTAGCGCCGTAAAAAACGCCGTCTTCGCCAAGTACCGCCTGCTGAAGTGGTAGCGACATATATCCACAGTTAGAAAAAACTGTCGCAAATTTCAGGATAACTCCCGAATTTTCCTCGCGTTTTGAAAACAGAAGCTGTGCCACAAGCACACTGAAAAACAAAATGCCCGCAGAGCAAAGTGCCGACACGAGCAGCTTTATGAGCATTGTGACATCAAACTCACGCTGAAACGCATTAATTATGACGCACGGAGTAACAAAATACAAAACTACATTCGCCATCGACTTACTGCCCGCATCATTTATGAGTTTAGTTTTTGCACACAAAAATCCGATAAAAAGGAGAACGAAAAGGACTAAAACCTGTTCGCCTACCGTTAAAAAACTGTTTATCATAATATACCTGCCATATATAAAAATCACTGTCCGATATTTTGTACTCTGTCAGTATACCACACCGGAATACAGATAACAATACTGTTATTGTCTAAAATACACATTTTATTATATCCCGATAAGGCAATTTGAATAAAAGCCGATTATTTCTTGTGTTTTTTGCACAATCAAACGACCGCAAATTTAGTAATTATGTTAGACAAAAAAGGGATATTATACAAAAAATGTGAATTTTTCATTGTGATAAATACTTAAAAACGCGAAAAAAAACTCTCCTCTTTAGTCAAACAGCCAAAAATGCTGTATTTGTTTGACTTTTGTATGCGTAAAAAATATAATTAGCTTGCAATGAAAATTGCATATAATTAGTTTATTTGCGAATTCTTTATTATTTTTTGAAAGAAGGAAATTAAAATGGCTACAACAAAGAAGACAGCTGCTACAACAGCTACAACAGAGAAAAAGGCTCCAGCTAAGAAGGCTGCTACAAAGACAGCTGCTAAGGCTGAGACAAAGACAACAAAGACTGCTGCTAAGACAGCTGAGAAGAAAGCTCCTGCTAAAAAGGCTCCTGCTAAGAAGACAGCTGCTAAGGTTGAGCTCTTCATCCAGTTCGGTGGCGCAACAGTTGCTGTTGCTGACATCGAGAAGAACGTTAAAAAGGTTGTTAAGGGCAAGAAGGCTTACACAGTATATGTAAAGCCTGAAGAGTCTAAGGCTTACATCGTTGCTGATGGTGAGACAACTGGCATGGACGTATTCTTCTGCGAATAATTTTTAAATTAAACGCACTAAAGGCGAAGCAGTTTTTCTGCTTCGCCTTTTTGTTTCGCAAAAAAATAACGGCTTGCGTGTAACAAGCCGTTTGTGATGCTTATTAATCTTCTCTTCTGCTTCTAAGCTCTGCTAAGATAGCATCAACATCGTCTGCAGTAGAATCAAAAGAAGTCTCAAAATTATCTTCGTACTTAGGCTCTTCAATTGCAACTTCTTCGTCAAAGCTCGCAGGAACATCGAAATCGTGTTCTTCAATCATAACTTCTGCAGGAGTTCTCTCCTCTACAGCTTTTGTAGGGACGCGCTTTGGAACGCGTCTGATTGTCGGTTCAGCCTCTGGCTCTTCCTTATCGCCTTTTTTAGCTCTTATCATATCACCGAGAGTGAGTCCGATATATCCACACAAGAAATAGCACACAAGGAAGATGATGCTGTTAATCGGTGATACTGCAAAGTTGCCGTAAATAAACATGCTTGGCAGATAAAGAGCAGGCGCTATAAGCGCGAGAATTATATCACTTTTCTTTTTCATAGCATAAACCGCATTACACAAAAGCGCTGTGAGCGGGAATAGTCCTATGTAAAAAAGTGTTGCTATAAAGCCCTCTTTATTTCCTGTAAACACCAGAATAGTTGGTGAAACAAGATACACAATGCCGATAATAATAATATATGGTAAAAACGCTTTAATCTTTTTTTCGAAGATGTCTTCCATTTTATCTCCTCCTTTTACTAGCTCACTTATTATACTCAATACAATATTTAAAATCAAGGGCAAAAGTTTGAATTTTTCGTAAATGTGCGGTTGACTTATTTTTTTTCATAGTATAAAATTAGAAGTACGAATGCGTATGCATAAATTTTACTGAAAAAGGGGCGAGATTTAAATGGACGCTGGAAGTACCACCGGCAACCCGCAGGGGCGAAGTACAACCGAAAACAGTACGTGGTCTTTTTTAGGCGTCTGTTTTCACTTTTGACCCTTTTGGGCTGTCTTCTACTTCCGCCTAAATCAAATTAGGAGGATTATTTTATGGAAAGGAACACAGTCAC